>NZ_AJXD01000097.1:0-125639 GCF_000264725.1 Acinetobacter sp. HA
AAAAAACAGAAGAAAAGCTATAGCGGCAAGAAAAAGACCCATACCTTTAAAGTACAGGCCATGATTCACTACAAAACTCAGCAAATTCTGAGTTTATGTACCAGTCGCGGTGCAGTGCATGATTTCGAGTTGTTCAAACGCAATTTAAACCAGATTCCTTTTAAGGCTTTTATCCTTGCAGATAAAGGCTATCAGGGGATTTATGTGTTGTATCCGAATAGCCTGTTACCATTAAAAGCCAAAAGACACTGTAAATTAGATCCTGAATTGAAAATCTATAATCAAGAAATCAATAAAAGAAAAATCGGAATTGAGCATGTATTTGGCAGCCTGAAAACCTTCAAAATCCTTGCTGAGCGTTATCGAAATAGAGGTAAAAGGCTTGGTTTGAGATTCAATTTAATCGCTGGAATCTACAACTTGGAACTGAGTAAAAAATGATTTATGAAAGAGGTCTAATTAATCTTATTGAATCTGAGATAGCAAATAGACTATGGGTTAAATATGAAATTAAATGTGCTGGGGAATTAGGTAGAGCTACTATTAGGCGTATATACATAATATAAATATCCTCGAAATGGAATAACAGTCAAAAGTAAAAATCCACTTTCTGAATTCACACTTAATAATACTTTTTCAGATTACATAGATTGCTATGATTCCAACCCTACTGATGCCTATGATGATACCCGTATCTGGGGACCCCCCTGGCTTAAAAACAATCAGCAGCAAGATACCCATGAATCGGCTTATTACCTGTCTGCTAACCGTGGCAAACACTCGGTTGCAATCGATTTATCTACACCTGAAGGTCAACGTATTATCAAAAAACTTGCTGAACAGAGTGATGTAGTCATTGAAAACTATAAAGCCGGTTCGTTGAAACGATACGGGCTGGATTATGAAAGTCTGAGTCAGCTAAATCCGCGACTGGTATATTGTTCTATTACCGGCTTTGGCCAGAATGGCCCGCGTGCGCAAGAACCAGGCTATGACTTCATTGTTCAGGGTATGGGCGGTATGATGAGTGTTACGGGTGAACGTGATGACCTTCCAGGGGGTGGTCCGCAAAAAGCAGGTCTGGCCTTTGCCGATCTGACCACCGGCTTATATGCCGCAATTGCCATTCAGGCGGCTTTGTTGTCCCGTGAGAAAACCGGTGAAGGTCAGTATATTGATATGGCGCTGTTAGATACCCAGGTTGCTTCCCTCTCTGTTCTGGCCATGAATTATCTCACCTCAGGCAAAGTCCCCGGTCGCTTCGGAAATGCACATGCCAATATTGTGCCCTATCAGGTGTTTAAAGCCCAGGAAGGTGAATTTATTATCGCCTGTGGTAACGATCTGCAATTCCAAGCTTTGTGTCAGGCCGTTGGTCTGGCTAAGGTGGCAGAAGATCCTCGCTTCTTAAAAAATTCTGGACGTGTTACACATCGTGAAGAATTGACCATAGTTCTACAGGCTCATTTCTATACTAGACCGGCAAAAACCTGGGTGGATCTGATTCATGCGGTTAAAGTACCGGTAGGAATGATTAATGACCTGAAACAGACTTTGCAAGAAGAACAGGTATTGGCACGTGATATGGTGATTAAAATGCCGCATACCTTACGTGAAGATTACACTTCAATCGGTTCACCAATTAAACTCTCCAAGACACCAGTAGAATATAAAAAGGCCCCCCTTGTCTGGGTGAAGATACCGATGCCATTTTGAGTCAATATTTAAGTTCTGCTAAAATGGAAGAACTGAAAAGAAAAAAAGTCATCCAGCAGCGATAAGCCTGCAAGCAGTAAAAAAGGAATCTTTAGATTCCTTTTTTATTTTAAAAATAATGGATTAGATCATTCCTTAGCAGGCTTTTGCACTCGGCTGAACAGTACGAGGCAGCTCGCGACGCAGAATTTTTCCTACTGCAGACTTTGGTAGTTCGGACACAAACTCAATGTATTTCGGCAATTTATAACTGGTCAGTTGCTGTTTCAGATAAGTCATGACTTCATCTTGGGTCAGAGTTTCATCCTGTTTCACAATAAATGCCTTGGGTACCTGTCCAGATTTTTCATCATCAATACCAATCACTGCACATTCCAGTATTTTAGGATGTTTGGACAGTACGCCTTCCAGCTCATTGGGATAAACATTAAATCCGGAGACCAGAATCATGTCTTTTTTGCGGTCCAGAATGGTGATATAGCCTTGTTCGTCCATACAACCGATATCACCTGTCAGGAAGTAACCATCTTTGGTAAATACCTGTGCTGTTGCTTCCGGTTGCTGCCAGTATCCTTTCATCACCTGTGGACCACGTATGGCGATTTCTCCAGCCTGATTAAGCTCTACAGGTTCTCCTTCATCATTCAGAATCAGAATTTCAGTCCCTGCCAATGGCAAGCCAATCGTGCCACTAAATCGCCGGCTTAAAGGCGGGTTAAAAGTTGCAGTCGGTGAAGTTTCGGAAAGCCCATAACCTTCATAAATCTGGCAGCCTGTGACCTCATGCCATAACTCTGCCGTATTTTTCAAAATAGATGCCCCTCCGCCGGTTGTGGTTTTCAGGCGTGAATGATCCAGTTCACGGAAAGGTGAATGATGCGCCAAGGCATTAAACATGGTATTCACCCCGGGGAAAACAGTGGGTGGATGTTTCTGGTATTGATCCGCCAAAGCATCCAGATCTCTCGGATTTGGAATCAGGACATTGGCGAAACCACGGCTTAAACCATAACTGAACAGGCAGATGGTAAATCCATAAATGTGATACAGCGGCAAGGCACAGAAAACATATTCATTTTCAATAGCATAGCGGTCACCAAAATGGCTGATAAATACGGTACTGTTCTGGGCAATATTAAATAAAATATTGCGATGACTCAGTTCAGCACCTTTAGAAACACCTGTGGTACCTCCCGTGTATTGCAGAATAACCGTATCTTCCTGATGTTGTACAGGTGTTTTAAAATCAATCTGTTCGACTTGATCAATCACCTGTTTAAAGTCAAAAAACTGTTTATCCGGATATTGTGCTGCCTGACTATAAATAGCACTTGGTTGCTCTTGAATAAAATCTAGCGAATGCGTTGAAATGACATATTTGAGTTCAGGACATTCATCTAGTGCTGTTAATTGCTCCAAAGTCTGTCCCAGGATAATCAAGGCTTCTGCACCTGAATCCTGTAACTGATGATACAGTTCACGCTGGGTGTACATCGGATTGACATTGACCAGCACATAACCGGCACGAATAATGGCAAATGTCGCAATTGGATACTGAATAATATTTGGCAACATCACTGCAATACGGCTGCCAGCAGTCAGCCCAAGACTCTGTAAATAGGTGGCGAATTTCTGGCTATAGACATCGATATCGTGATAACTGAATTTACGATCCAGATAGATAAATGCGGTTTTATCCTGAAATTTCACCAGATTCTCAGCAATGGTCGTGCTCAGGGTTTTCTCAGGATCTGGCCGGCTAAACTCCGGATTGATATTCCACTTTTTATATTCTTCCATCCATGGTTGACTGCTCATGACTATACTCCTGTCCTGGATTTACAATTATTTTGTATTATTTAAACCATAAGATTTTGATTTTAATTAAATATTTTTAAACCACTTTCTGCTGTTTTGATTCAACATACTTGTAGTGATAACCGCTACGAATAAAATGCTGATTTTTATCCCTAAATGAATGAGCATAATCCGGCCAGACCAAAGTCAGCTTACGACTGACCGGGTCCAGATACCAGCTTTTACAGCTTTCCGATAACCAGACACTACCTTGCGAAAGCTGCTGTAGCTCCTGCATATAGCTATTTTCAGCGCTCTGATCCGCTTCGAAAACCTGGATCTGTTCCTGCTCAAAAAACTGCAAGGCATCTAGAATCAGATCAAACTGGGTTTCCAGAAAATAAAGTGCTGAATTATGTCCACTGCCTGTATTTGGCCCATTCAGGATGAACAGGTTTGGAAAATTATGTACGGTCGTTGACTGATAACCCTGCATGCCGCTAGACCATTGTTGTTCCAGACTTAGGCCATGCTTACCGACCACCTTTGCCGCATAAGGTGGGCGTGCTGCTTCAAATCCTGTCGCGAATACGATGATATCTGCAGAAAATTTATTTTCAGCCTGGCTTAATACACTGTCTTTCGTAACTTCTGCCAAGGCTGAATCTTCAAGCGTGACATGCGCTTTTAAAAAGGTTGGATAATAATCATTAGACAGCAATAAACGCTTACAACCAGGTTCATAATTCGGTGTGAGTTTCTGCTGTAATTCAGGATCTGAAATCTGATGTTTTAAGAATTGCAGGCAGTTTTTCTTGACCCGCTCAATCTGGCTTTTCAGATTACGGCGCTGGGCAAAATTGTATTCATTGCCCCAAAACAAGGAATGTCTTAAGGCTGTCATACTGTCCGGATCTTTGCGAAAAAGCTGTTTTTCTGACTCAGAATAAGGTCGGTCTGGTCGGGGCAAAATATAGGGCGCACTACGTTGCAAGACAGTCAGGCTTTTGGCAGTTTTTGCAATTTCCGGCACAAGCTGGATGGCTGAAGCACCAGAACCCACCACAATGACATGTTGATTTTCCAGATTCAGCTCGTGGTTCCAGCGTGCTGAATGCATCACTTGGCCTTCAAATTCTTTCAGCCTCGGAATTTGTGGGAGATGCTCATCTGCCAGATGCCCGGTTGCGGTAATTAAAATCTCAGCCTGATACAGACCTATAGAGGTGTGAATTTCCCAGATGCGTTCTCGTGCATTCCAGCTGGCCTTTTCCAGTTGGGTATGAAAATTAATATGGGGCCGGATATTTTCCTGATCACAGCATTGAATTAAATAGCGCTGAATTTCTACCCCTTGTGGAAAGACACGCGACCAGTTGGGATTTTTAATAAACGAGAAAGAATATAAATGGGAAGGTACATCACAGGCGACTCCGGGATAGGTATTGTCACGCCAAGTACCGCCCACTTCTGCTGCACGTTCAATGATTTTAAAATCGTGGATGCCCTGCTGTTTAAGGCGGATTGCCATTCCCAAACCACCAAAACCGCTGCCTACAATTAGAATCTTGCTGCGCTGTCCTTTAGCTTGCATTATTTATCTCCTTTAAGGCATATAAGGCTGGATTTTTTGATTCACCGGATATTGTTCTGGATGCTGGCTAAACTGGTTTACCAGTTGCACCACTTCGGCTGGCGCTTCGACATAGAGCGCATGTCCTGAAGAAATTTCGATATAGCGACTGTTCGAAATTGAAGCAAACAGCAGTTTTGCTTGGGCTACAGGCACCATGCGGTCTTCACGACAGGCAACGACTAGAGTTTCTGCACAGATGTCAGACAAAGCTGATGTAATATCAATGTGATAATTCAGTTCGCGCTGTTTGGCTGCATCTTGGGATGGCTTAACAAAGCGTGCCAGATCCAACACCTGCTGTTCACTTCGTGCAGACAGATAATCATCGCTATACAGGCAATAATTCACAAAATGAGGCAAGGCCGCAGATTGTTCATTAAATAACTGTTGCCAGATAGTCGTCCGTAGTTGCTGTACCGAGCTGGTTTTGGTCCAACCAGCCAACAGAATCAAACGTGCCACACGCTGTTTTAAACTGGCTGCTACTTGTGCAGCAATCACGGCACCGAGTGAATAGCCTACCACTGTAATGATTTCATCTTCTGCAACTGCATGCTGAATCAGTGCTTCAACCTGCTGGCTAAAATCGGTCACCGCCAGATCAGCTTTATCGGGGGTATGTAAATCAATGGATAAAACCCGCTGATGAATACCCAGCATCGGAAAAATATAGCTGAAATGCTTGTCGGTATTTCCACCGGTGCCATGAATCAGAATAATAGTGGGAAATGCAGAGCGCTGTCCGACTTCATGAAAAGTAAGCTCCCGATCAGTATAAGGAAACTGTCGAGTAATCATGTCTAAATCCATATAGACTCCTGATCTTGTTGTTTTATGGTTTATTCAATACCAAAGAATAACTTTCAATATTTGAATGGGATTAGGATGCAAAAATTATTAAAAAAAGACCCACGACACGAGTATCGTGGGTCAAAAACTTTAATCGAATTTGAACTCTTCAGGTTCAAGTAAAAACAGGCTTTCACCACCAACTAGAATATTGGCAGTATGTGTCGCGGTTCTTGGTAAAATCCGAGCAAAGAAGAATTGTGCAGTTTTGATCTTGGCTGCATAGAACGGATCGGTATGGCCTTCTTCAATTTTCTGTTGTGCAGTAATTGCCATTTTCAGCCACAAATAAGCCGACACCACATAACCAGAGAAATATAGGTAGTCAACTGATGCTGCCCCAATTTCATTGGCAGACTGTTGTGCTTGAGTCTGAATGGTTTTGGTGAGTTCCAGCCATTGTTCAGTTAGCTGGCTGACTTGTGCAACTTGCTGGCTTAACTGGGCATGTTGCTGGTGTTCTTTTACAAAGCCCTGAATTTCATCGGTTAATGCGGTCAGCAGATCCAGTTTTGAACCCAGTACTTTACGCGCCAGCAAGTCGATTGATTGAATTTCAGTAGTACCTTCATACAGACTGGCAATACGTGCATCACGGGCAATCTGTTCCATGCCATGTTCAGCAATATAGCCGTGTCCACCAAAGACCTGCATACCGTGTTTGGCAGCTTCTACACCTGTTTCGGTCATTAAGGCTTTAGCAATTGGGGTCAATAATGCCAGACGGTCTTCTGCAGCTTTCTTCTCTTCAGGATTATCCGTTGCTTCAGCGATATCAGCATACGTTGCCAGATAATAAGCCAAGGCACGTGAACCTTCTGCAAATACCTTTTGAGTCAGTAGCATATTACGCACTGCCGGATGCACGATAATTGGATCCGCAGGCAGGTTTGGCTCTTTCGCACCTTCAAGTGAACGCATCGCCAGACGGTCTTTGGCATAAGCCAACGCGCCTTGATAAGAAGATTCTGCTGCTGCCAAACCTTGAATCGCTGTACCAATACGCGCAGAGTTCATAAAAGTAAACATGCAGTTCAAGCCGCGGTTTTCAGGCCCGATCAGGAAACCTTTGGCATTATCAAAATTCAGTACACAGGTCGCATTGCCATGAATACCCATCTTGTGTTCAATCGCGCTACACACCACACCATTGCGTGAAGCCACATTTCCAGCTTCATCCAGATTGTATTTAGGCACGATAAACAGCGAAATACCTTTAGTACCTGCAGGCGCATCCGGTAAACGCGCCAATACAATGTGTACGATATTTTCAGCCAGGTCATGCTCACCTGCTGAAATAAAGATTTTCTCACCGCTGATGCTGTAGCTGCCATCTTCATTTGGCACCGCTTTAGTACGGATCAGGCCCAGATCAGAACCGGCATGTGATTCAGTTAAACACATGGTTCCGGTCCAGCGACCTGCAATTAAAGGTACCAGGAATTTCTGTTTCTGTTCATCGCTACCATGATGCTCTAAAGTACGCATCGCACCATGAGACAGGCCTGGGTACATACCCCAAGACCAGTTAGTCGCCGTAATAATTTCTGAAATGGCAATACGGTATAAGGTCGGGAAGCCTTGGCCACCATATTTTTCATCACCAGTTAATGAGGTAAAACCAAGTTCTACATATTTGTCATAAGCCGCTTTAAAACCATCCGGTGTAGTCACGACGCCATCTTGCAGACGGCAGCCCTGCTGGTCGCCTGTCGCATTAATTGGTAGAAGTTCGTTTTGGCAAAAATCAGCAGCGACTTCCAGATATTGTTCCATAATATCCATAGAAACTTTGTCTGCGAACTTTGCATAGCCTTCGTATTTCTGTTCAACATTGAGCAGATCTTTCAGGACAAACTTCATGTCTTTTAATGGCGCAATATAATTTCTCATCGTAATTCCCTTGTATGAGTTCTAATTTGTATATTTATGACAATTAATTTCATAATACGAAATTATGTTTTAGGTCGAATATAATATAAGTGCATGGATAAAATCTAGTCATGACATAAAAAATCACATTTAAAAAATTAAAACTTTGGTATAAAAAAGCCATTCGGTAATGAATGGCTTTTTATTAAATGATCAAAATAAATCGATCTAGCGCGGGAAAAACTGAGCCAAACGTTGCTGAACAATCTGTTCTGCTTCTTGCATGATATTGTCAATCAGCGTTTGACAGGTCGGGATATCATGGATCAATCCCATGACTTGACCTGCTGTCAGTACGCCTGCATCTACATCGCCATTTTCCAAAGCCAGCTTGCCTTTTAAGCCACTGACATAAGGGCGAATCTGTTCAAATTCCAGATTTGGATCTTCACCCATTTTAACGACTAGATCAGATACCGCATTTTTGGCAACACGGGCAGTATTCCTGAACTGTCGATATAGCAGATGTGTCGCCCTTTCATCATTATCGACATAAAACTGTTTGATGTTTGGATGGATCGGCGCTTCTTGAGTGGCACAAAAGCGTGTACCCATATTGATGCCTTCAGCACCTAAAGCCAAAGCTGCGACCAGACCACGGCCATCAGCAAAACCGCCACTGGCCACAATCGGCACAGTAAGCTGATCCGCTGCCGCAGGAATTAAAATCAAGCCAGGAATATCGTCTTCACCCGGATGGCCCGCACATTCAAAACCATCAATCGAAATAACATCCGCGCCTATTCTTTGTGCTGAGAGCGCATGACGAACGGAAGTACATTTATGAATGACAATAATGCCATGTTGCTTAAACGCCTCAATATGTTCATGCGGCTTGTTGCCTGCCGTTTCTACAATTTTGATTCCACTTTCAATAATGGCCTGACGATATTCGGCATATGGCGGCGGATTCACAGCGGGCAATAAAGTCAGATTGACAGCAAAAGGCTGATCCGTCATTTCTCGGCAGCGTGCAATTTCCTTGACCAAGGCTTCAGGCGTCGGTTGAGTCAATGCCGTTAATGTTCCCAAGCCACCAGCATTAGAAACTGCACTGGCCATTTCTGAGGTACCGACCCACATCATACCGCCCTGAATAATCGGATAGCGAATGCCTAAAAGCTCGGTAATACGGGTCTGAATTTTCATAAATGCTCTCCTTAGCATCCGGTAAATTGTGCAGGGCGTTTTTCGACAAAAGCCTGGACACCTTCTTTATAGTCCTGACTGCTCAGCGCCAGATATTGCAGGTTTTGTTCCAGTTCCAGTTGCTGGTCCATATTATTTTCAGCACTGCGTTGCAAAGCCTGTTTGGTTAAGGCCAGTGCATAGGTCGGCTGTCGTGCCAGTCGCTGTGCAAGCTCATCGATATAAGCATCAAATTCTGCATCAGGGATCATTTTCCAGATCATACCCATTTCAGCCGCTTCTTTGGCATGCACAGGCTTACCAAGTAAAGTCAGTGCCATGGCACGTGCATAGCCGATCAAACGCGGCAACATCCAGGTGCCGCCGGCATCAGGAATTAAGCCAATTTTAGAAAAGGCTTAAATAAATTTGGCACTTTCTTTGGCAATGACCAGATCACAAGCTAGTGCGATATTGGCCCCTGCACCGGCAGCCACACCATTTACTGCCGCAATCACCGGTTTGGGGCTTTTACGAATCAGGTTGATCAAAGGATTATAATATTTGGCTAGAGAGCCTTCGGGAGGCAACGGCACACTACCGAGCTGCCCGGCACGTTCTTTTAAATCCTGTCCCGCTGAAAATGCCCGACCATTACCACGAATCACAATCACCCGAATATCCGGATTCGTATTCCAGCTTTTCAGCACCTGCTGCACTTCCTCATGCATTTGTCGGTTGAAACTGTTCAATGAATCTGGCCGGTTAAAACTTAAAGTCGCGACGCCTTGCTGAATCTGGGTTTGAATCATTTCCCACATCATCAATTTCCTTATTTTTTGCCTGTATCCCTACAATTAATAGCCCTTATTAACATCTACCTGATGGCACAAATCCAGGCCCTGATTAAAACGGCAGTCGTTTTCCAGAATCTGTTCCACCACCACAGACATGGGCGCATGTGAGGCGACATGTGGTGTAACAACGATCTTTTCATGCTGCCAGAATGGATGTTCAGCAGCTAATGGCTCCTGTTCAAACACATCGACAATTGCACCACGCAGATGGCCTGAATCCAGCGCTGCCAATAAATCCTGTTCGATTAAATGCTGGCCTCGCCCGACCTGAATGAGAGCTGCCTGTTCAGGGAGTTGCTGGAATAATTCAGCAGATAGAATGCCGGTATTTTTTTCTGTAAGTGGCAACAGGTTAATCAGGATCTGGCTTTGAGCCAGGAAATCGGACAACTGTTCTGAACCGACATAGCTTTTAACCTGATCAATCTCTTTCGGGGAATTGGCCCAGCCCGAGACCTGATAGCCCATGTCGGCAAGACGTTCCGCTACATAAGACCCCATATGCCCAAGACCCATAATCCCGATCTGGATATGCTGGCTATAACTCTGACGATACTGCTTCCATAGCTGCTGCTTTTGTTGCTGAATCATGCGGTCAAAATAACGCTGAAAATACAGCACACCCCAAAGCAGGTAATCAAACATGCCTTTTTGATGATGCGGATCGAGTACCCGGCACACGGCTTGATCAGGTCTTATCTCATTCAAGTTTAAATGCTCGACTCCTGCCGCAATCGAATGAATCAGGCCAAGTTTTGGGAGCTGCTGCAATTTCTCCAGATCTGGAAACCAGCATGCGGCCGTGGTCGCCTGCTCTGCTTCCGGGCTGTCCACTGTACAAAAACTGCTCTCAGGGGCATATTTCTGAAAAGACTTGACCAGAATGGCTTCAATGTTCGGCACAGTACTTGATATCACAATCATGATGCATACTCCGTATATTGATGCTCAATCAGGGATAACGCAGCCTGCCAGGCACGCTGTAAAATCGGTTCTACCAACGGACTGGCGAACTGTTTAGCAGTTTTAATTCGGACTTCTTCTGCTGGATAATGCAATTCAGCACCGCCACTTAAGGCCTTCACCTGTGCCTGACAGGCACGCTCCAGAAAATAGATTTCATGAAAGGCCCGAGCGATCGTTTCGCCAGCCGTTAAAAGTCCGTGATTGCGTAAAATCATGGCGCGATGGCCGCCTAGGTCCTGAATCAGGCGCTCCTGCTCATCTGTTGAGAGTGCCACGCCTTCATATTCGTGATAGGCCACCTGCTGATAAAATTTCAGCGCATGCTGGGAAATTGGCAAAAGTCCATGTTTCTGGGCAGAAACGGCTATCCCATCTGCGGTATGTGTATGAATGACGCAGTTCAGATGAGCATGTGCTTCGTGAATTGCGGAGTGGATGACGAAGCCAGCCATATTCACCGGCTTGTCCTGTTCATAGCTTTCTACGACCTGCCCTTCATGATTAATCTTGACCAGCGTTGAAGCACGCATTTTTTCAAAAGCAACACCATACTGATTAATCAGAAAACAGTCAGGCTGATTAGGAACTCTTAAACTGATGTGGGTATCAATTAGATCCGTCATCCGGTAATGCGCGATAATGCGATAAAGCGCTGCGAGTTCACAACGTGCCTGCCACTCGGCATCTGTGACGAGATTTTTTATTGTCATCGTTCCATCCTGGAAAAATATAGCATTTCGATCACTATCTGTTATATCATAATTTTAGAAAAACAGAATATTATTTCATAAAGCGAAATAAATCGTTACAAGGAGTGGATATGCCCACATCACAATTAAACGGACTTGAATATCTCACCGCAATTAAGAATGGGGAAATTCCCAGTTCAGCCATGAGTGAAATTATTCCCATGCGTCTGACCTTGGTGCGCGAAAACTATGTGGAATATGAGGTGCGTCCTGATCAGCGCCATTACAATTTACAGGGTGGAATTCATGGCGGCTT
The DNA here is from genome assembly GCF_000264725.1 of Acinetobacter sp. HA. Classification (NCBI taxonomy): domain Bacteria; kingdom Pseudomonadati; phylum Pseudomonadota; class Gammaproteobacteria; order Moraxellales; family Moraxellaceae; genus Acinetobacter; species Acinetobacter sp. HA. Next base: position 11,887 of record NZ_AJXD01000097.1, read on the forward strand.
TTGTGCAACGGTTCTAGATAGTGCCACTGGCGCTGCCGTGCATACGACAGTAGATGCAGGTGTCAGTTTCTCGACCATTGACCTGAATGTAAAAATGCTGAAGGCAATGAAAAGCGGCGAAACCTATATAGCTATTGGTGAAGTTATCCGGATCGGACGTAATGTACTGACCTCAGAAGGCAGAATTATCGATAAAGAAGGTAAAGTTTATGCCTTTGGGTCGGCAACATTATTAGTCACTGGTCGTAAGTAATCATTACACTGATGTAATCAATCCCTGTATGTGCAGGGATTTTTTTATTTTGAAAAAATTCCAATAAAAAATGCCATGCATATCATAGATACATGGCATTAAGGCGATTACTTAAGCTGTTATGCAGCTTCAGGATTTTCAATCACCATCGCCAGGCCTTGACCCAGACCGATACACAGACTGATCACGGCATATTTTTTACCGGTACGCTGTAACTGACGTGCAACGGTTAAAGCTAAACGCGCACCCGAACAGCCCAGTGGATGGCCAATGGCAATCGCACCACCATTTGGATTGACACGCGGATCATCCAAAGCGACATCCAGACCTTTCAGGCAAGATAATACCTGACTGGCAAAGGCTTCATTAATCTCGATGATATCCATATCGTCTAGCGTCAAACCCGCACGCTGTACTGCCTTTTTAATCGCTTCAATTGGGCCTGCTCCCATGATGCGTGGCTCAATGCCAGCGGCTGCAGAAGACAGGATACGAGCGAGAGGTTTTAAGCCATACTGTTCCTGAACTTTTTCACTGCCAATAATCAGTGCTGCAGCGCCGTCATTGATACCTGATGCATTACCCGCAGTCACCACACCACCTTCGAAAAGCGGTTTTAACTTGGATAATGCTTCAAATGTTGAAGATGGACGTGGATGTTCATCTTCAGTCACTAATTTAGGCGGTAATTTACGTCCTTGTGAAACTTCAATCGGGGTAATTTCACCGTCAAAGAAACCTGCTTCTTTTGCAGCTTGATATTTCGCTTGTGATGCAGCAGCAAAAGTATCTGCCTGTTCACGGCTAATACCGAATTCTTCAGCCACATTATCACCTGTTTCAGGCATGCTGTGCGCGCCAAACTGATCCGTGAATTTACGGTTCGGGAAACGTGTACCAATCGTGGTGTCATAAATTTTGGCATCACGTGAATAAGCACTTTCTGCTTTGCCCATCACAAAAGGCGCGCGGGTCATACTTTCTACGCCACCGGCAATGTACAACTCGCCTTCGCCTGCAGTGATGGCACGTGCCGAATCAATCACAGCACCGAGACCTGATGCACATAAGCGGTTTACCGTCTGCCCCGGAACTGTTACCGGCATACCCGCTAACAATGCTGCAAAACGTGCCACATTACGGCTGTCTTCACCGGCCTGGTTGGTACTACCAAAGATTACATCTTCTACGTCTTCTGCCGGGATACCGGTTTTTTCCAGCAGGTTTTTAATGACTGTAGCTGCCAGATCATCTGGACGTACGCTTGCCAGACTTCCGGCATGGCGACCGATTGGTGAACGTAAACCATCATAAATATATGCATTTAACATGAGTGTTATTCCTTTAACTTTTTAATTAATGTGTTGTATGAACAAGAGGCAGACCAAGCTGAACGCGGCGACGCAACCAAGGACTTGGACGGTAACGCTGGTCACGGGTAATCGCAGTCATGCTATCCAGAATTTTCAGGATTTTTTCAGCACCCAGCACATCCCCCCATTCAATTGGACCATGCGGATAACCGAGGCCTAGTTTTACCGCAACATTGATGTCTTCAACTGTCGCGACGCCTTGCTGGGCAATATCACAGCCGAGATTCACAATCATTGCCAAAGCACGTTGAGCCACAAAGCCAACGCTTTCCTGAATTACACTCGCAGTCACACCATCCAGATTGAAAATCGATTGAGCCGCTTGGGTCAGTTCAGGCTTGGTCACAAAAGTTGGCATTAAGGTGCGGTGTTTATTCAGCCCATACAGTAGGTCGATACACACCACTTGCTGAGGTGCCACCTGATAACGAACAGCGGCTGAAGTTGCATCTTCACCATAAGTGGCAATTAAGATTAAGGCATCTGCCGAAGGTGTTTCAGTTTGCTCGATCTGAATATTGAACTGTTGCAGATACTGCTCAAGCGCCTGATGGTCTTGCTCATATTCGGTGCCTAGCCAAACTGCTGGATATTGCGCCAGTTTTTCAACCAATGTGGGAGCAACATCACCCTCTTTAGTTCCCGAGGTATAATCATAGAAACCTTTACCGGTTTTACGACCTAACTGTTTAGCGATAAAACGCTGGCGGGTAATCACACTTGGACGGTAACGAGCTTCCTGATAATACTGTTGATAAATCGATTCACTGACTGGGTGCGACACATCCATACCGGTCAGATCACCCAGCTCGAATGGTCCCATTTTAAAACCAATACCGTCACGGTAAATCCGGTCAATATCATAAAATGGCGTGACATTTTCATTCAAAATGGCATAGGCTTCACTACCAAAAGCACGGCCAGCATGGTTAATGATAAATCCTGGGGTATCTTTAGCTTTGACCGGACGATGGCCCATTTTTGTAGAAAGCTGGGTTAATGCTTCAATAATGTCAGCACGGGTATTAAAGCCTTCAATTACTTCAACCACTTTCATGAGTGGTACCGGATTAAAGAAGTGATAACCGGCAACACGTTCCGGCTGACTACAATTGGCAGCAATGGCACTGATCGATAATGAAGAGGTATTCGATGCCAAAATGGCTTCCGGTTTAACAATGTCTTCTAGTTGCTGCATCAGCTTTTGTTTGATTTCCAGATTCTCAATAATCGCCTCAACAATCAGATCACAATCTTTCAAATCTTCTAATTGCTGTGCGATTGATAAATGGGCAATATCTTCAGCTGCTTTTTCGTGGCTGAATTTACCTTTATCTGCCAAGGTATTTAATGTTTTGGCCAGTTTGTCATGTGCCTCTTCAGCTGCCCCTTCTTTGGCATCAAACAGTATCACGTCATGACCAGACTGAATCGCAATCTGGGCAATACCTGCACCCATCGTGCCTACGCCAATAATTCCGATTTTCTGAATTTGAATACTCATGCCTATCGTCCCTGATAATTCGGTTTACGTTTTTCGATAAAGGCCTGCATACCTTCTTTTTGATCTTCTGAAGAAAACAGCATCTGGAAAGACTTACGTTCCAGAGTAAGTCCGGCATTGAGCGGCACATCTTCGGCCAATAAAGCCACTTCCTTTATTTGCTCCAAGGCAATTGGCGGCATTTTTGCCAACCCTTCTGCCATCTTGATTGCTGTAGCAAGGGTTTCACTGTCTTCAGTCACCTGGGACACCAGACCAATTTGATAAGCTTCCGGTGCAGGTACCAGACAACCGGTCATGATGATACGCATGGCATGGAATTTGCCTACTGCACGGAATAAACGTTGAGTCCCACCTGCACCCGGCATCACGCCAACTTTCACTTCAGGTTGACCGAACTGGGCACTTTTTCCAGCAATGATAATGTCTGCATGCATCGCCAGTTCACATCCACCCCCCAGTGCATATCCATTTACAGCTGCAATCACCGGTTTTGAACACTGCGCAATCGCTTGCCAGTAACGTTCAGTACGACGTTGCATCATCTGGATGGTTTCAGCGGTAGCTAATTCCTTTAGATCGGCCCCTGCTGCAAAATCTGTTTCACCGCCCGTAAGAATAATGGCCCGAATATTTTCGTCATCATTGAGTTGTAGAAAAGCTGCAGCCAGTTTCTGGCGCACTTCTGTATTCAAAGCATTTTTTGCTTCTGGTCGATGGATCTTGACCATCGCCACATGTGCTGAGATTTGCTCTACTTGAACCACCTGTTCCATTAAAATCTCCATTTATTTTGTATAGCGAAATTTTATTTTATATAAAACTACGGTTTCTAAGTCTATAAATCAAGAATTTTTAACTCAAAAATTCAAAAAAGTTATTTTTTACTAAAAATAGAGTAAAAACTCTTGTTCAGTTGGTTATTTTATGATTAATTGATTTCGCAATGCGGAATTAATTATTTAAAGTAAATTTTGGCTATTCATTTAAGTAATTATTAGCCTTATAACGAAACTAAAAATTAATTTACGTAATAAAGATACTTCGTCGTTCAGTGATTTTTAACCCAGTATAGGGCTGAAAAATCAGATTTAACCTGATTGTTGACGTGGCTAAACCAAAACAGGAGCAGACACTTTAATCAGGAAAAACACTTTTCCGAGAGGAAGGAAAATGGATTTAGCGGTAGCAGAGGAAATGCTACTTTTAATTTATAGAGGATATAAGAATGACAAGCGATACCATCGTAACTGGAGACAATAAAACACCTGTCTCCTCCGAGGACACCATTAAACAGGCACCAAAACGCCTGTGGATGACAGCCTTTGTCTTTGCTTTTCTAATTTTACTCTGTGACGGTGCAGATATTGGCATTTTGGCTTTCAGTCTGACCAGTCTGAAAGCTGAATGGGGACTGACTTCTGTACAGGCCGGTGCTTTAGGAAGTTATTCCCTTCTAGGTATGGGAATTGGTGGCTTTGTCGGTGGATGGGCCTGTGACAAGTTTGGTCGCGTGCGAGTCATCGTATTAGCAACCATTGCCTTCTCGATCTTGTCTGCCTATTCAGGCTTTGCCCAGTCTTATACTGAGTTCGCAATTTTACGTACCCTGTCCTGCTTGGGTTTAGGCTGTTTATATATTGCCTGTAATACCCTCATGTCGGAATACGTACCGACCAAATATCGTACTACGGTATTAGCAACATTAATGACCGGTTTTACCTTGGGTTCTTTGGTCATCACCATGCTTTCAGGCTGGATCATTCCTGAATTCGGCTGGCGTATGCTGTACTGGATCACGATTGCGCCATTAGCCTTGGGTATTCTGATGCATTTTATGGTGCCAGAGCCGGAATCATGGAAGCGTGTACGTGAAATGAAAAGAACCGGCCAGATCGTGGATAATAACGCGAAAAAAGGCAATCCATATATCACTATTCTTAAGGACAAGACCCATGGCAAAATGTTTATCTTGTGGTCTTTCAGCTCTGGTTTCCTGTTATTTGGCTATTTCGGTGTAAGTAACTGGTTACCAAGCTATCTGGAAGCTGAATTAGGCATCAAGTTTAAAGAAATGGCGTTGTATATGGTGGGCACATTCATCACCATGATTTTTGCAAAAATTATCGCAGGCTATGTTGCTGACAAAATTGGCCGCCGTATCGTCTTTGCTTTCGGCACCATGGGAACGGCTCTGTTTATTCCTGTCGTGGTTTATATGCATACCGCAGACAATATTGGTGTACTGATGCTGATCTTCGGTTTCCTATACGGTATTCCATATGCCATTAATGCAACCTACTTAACTGAAAGCTTCCCGACCGCCGTGCGTGGAACAGCAGTCGGTGGTGCATTCAACATTGGTCGTATCGGTGCAATCTTCGCCCCAATTACTATTGGTTATCTGGCGATGCATGGTTCGATCGGCACAGGCTTGATGGTCATGGGTGCAGCTTACTTCCTGTGTGGTTTGATTCCTGCGCTGTTCATTAAAGACCGTTTATACGATCCGCAAAAAGCAGAATAACTTAACCTGTGTAAGGGCTGTAATTAACAGCCCTCCTCAATCCAAATTTTTATGACTTTAGATATCGAACCTATGGGATTTAACCTGAACTGGATGGTTCCTGTTGAACTGGTCTCATACTTATTCTTCCAAAGTTAGCATCTCTGCATTTAAAAATTAGATCGACAACAAGGAAAGAGCTTTCCTTCTTAGATATCAGAAAATTTCTTTAGGGATTAAGAAATGAAAAAATTAGTTTTAGCGACATTATGTGGTCTTGCTTCAGTACAGGCATTTTCGGCAGAAGCGTCTGAAGATCGGATGCAGTTTCTAGAATCGCAATTAAAGCAAATTCAGGCTGAACTTGAACAACAAAAAGCAGCACAACTTGCGTTAAAGAACCAGCAAGAACAGTCTAAAACAGCGGACTCCAAAAGTTTAAGTAGCGTACTGGACAATGTTGATGTGTATGGAATGATCCGTCTGGATGGTGCGATCGATTTCAAGAGTACGCCAGAAGCTCGTGGCCGAACCATTAACCAGATCAATAAAGTGCCTTTTACTGAACCTGATTCAACCCGTTCAGATTTCACTTTGGCGGCCAGTCGAATTGGTTTTCTAGCTAAGGATCTAGGCGGTAATCCGAACGTTTCCGCTCGTTTAGAAGCCGACTTCTGGACCAACAATGGTAAGGGTGATGGTGGTCTGCGTATTCGTCATGCGCATTTAAAATATTATAACTGGACTTTTGGTCAGGCATGGTCATTGATGTCTACGCCTGAAATCAGTACCGAAGCTGTAGATTATAGTCTGTTCCTAGGTGGTTCAATATTACGTACGCCTCAAGTCAGCTATGCGTTTAAGCTTGATCCGGAAAATACCTGGAATGTGGGTCTTGAATATATAGCCAGTGGCGATCGTTCTTCTGCCTTGCCTGCTTTAACCACTAAATATGTGCATCAGTCTGGCCCAGTACATCTATTAGCTCAAGGTTTTGTAAATCAAAAACAAGCTCAGACAGATACAGGTGATATTGAAAAAGTCGGTTGGGGTGTAGGTCTTGGTGGACGTTATCGCTTTGATGATCAAAACTCGATCCAGGGCAACTATTTCCATATGGTCGGTGACCAGCGCATTGCAGCCTTTTTAACTCAAGGCTCAACATCCGATGGGGCTGCTTGGGGTGGAGATTATTCAGTTGATACAGCCAACAATGAACTTTTGCTCAATGAGTTCAATAGCTTAAATATAGGCTTCACACATAAATTCACACCAAAACTACGTAGTAGTATTAATGCCAGTATTGTTGATTTTGACGATTCAAGTGATTATGCACGAGCAAATCCTGAAGCCAATAAACGTTTAACTGACTATGTCGCTAACCTGATTTATTCTCCAGTTCCAAAGATTAATCTGGGTGCAGAATATCATCATGGCAAGCGTGAAACCTTTGACAACAAGGAAGCAGATATTTCGCGTATCAACCTCTCTGCCAACTATAGCTTTTAAGGCCTCAGGAGACAAGGATGTCAGCCCAAGGGCAAATTTCACGCCGTTTCATGTTCATGATGGCCATGACCTGCGCACTCTGCGCAGGTTGTAACTATTTTAACCAGCCCTTGATCTATTCTATTGCAGAGGATCTGCAGATCAGTGTAGCTCAGTCTGGCTGGACTGTCGTTTTAACCCAGATTGGTTATGCCACTGGGTTGTTTTTCTTTGTACCGCTAGGCGATTTATTCGAAAAACGGCTGTATATCTGTAGTTTGATGTTCTGTACCGGATTGGCGCTTATTGGGCTTTCCGCCAGCACCAACCTGCATATGTTGTATGGCTTTACCTTGCTCGCCTCTTTTTGTTCGATTACCACCCAGATTCTGATTCCTTTTGCCGCCAGCCTGTCGCAACGTGATAAAAGTGCCGAAGTCGTTGGCCTGCTGATGAGCGGTGTCCTGGTCGGTATTCTGTTTGCCCGTACCGTGGCCGGACTGATTTCAACTTTATGGTCCTGGCATGCGGTGTACTTATTTAGTGGCTGTTCTATTCTTTTACTCAGCCTCGCAATGTGGTTCCAGCTACCAAAAGCTAAAACCCAATTGCAGATGAGCATTTTACAAATTTATGGCTCATTATTTACCTTTGCCAAGACAGAACCTATGTTGATCCGACGTAGTATGATTGGCGGTCTGGGCTTCGGCATGCTGAGTATTATTTTTACGACCATGACCTTTATACTGGCAGAAGCACCCTATCATTTTAATGATTTTCAGATTGGACTCATGGGCATTGTCGGTGTAGTCGGAATCTGGTCTTCTCAATGGACTGGTAAAATGATTGGTAGGCATCGGGAAAAATGGATTGCGCACCTGGCCACATGCGGACTGATTTTGGCGTGGATTCCCTTGTTCTTTGCCCAGAACTATTTATGGATTTATATCCTGGGCTTAATTCTAGCCTATTTTGGCATTTCCTGTTTGCATGTCTTGAACCAGAATCTGGTCTATCGAATTTCAATACAGGCCCGTTCGCGAATTAATGCCATCTATATGACCTGTTATTTTTCAGGGGCCGGTCTGGGCGCGTTTTTGTCACTACATTTATGGAAAATGTATGGTTGGTCAGCTTGTGTCGCATTGGGGTTTATCTTTGCCCTGCTCATATTTGGTATTAACCGCTATGACTTAAGCCGTGAACGCAGTCTGGTCAATATCCAGTCCTAATCATACATAATCTAAAATTTAATACTGTGAACTCATAGAATATTAGTTTAAGTTCACAAAGGCTTCTTTCATAAATCATTTTTTAATCATTAAGAAGAAATTCCCTCATCCTAACCTTCTCCCAGAGGGAGAAGGAACATTCAAAATTCATTAAATATGAAGATGACGATCATTTTTTGGTTTATGAAAGATATTTAAAGTATTTGACATATTAGCCCTGTGTTTCTATTTAGAACTATACGCTGGGAAATAAAGGACAGGATTATCCAGCATAAGAAGAACTCTCTTCTACCAGAATCCTTTTCGATTATTTTATTTAATCTTTTGATATTTAAAAATTTAACCTGATTTAAAATCTTAATATTTGTATAAATCCTTTTAAGATATCTTTTAAGCTTTCTTTTAATTAAGAGTTTTAAATAACTCAGTTGAGTAACAAACTACTTATTTTTTAAGTTCTTTGACTGTTAGCATAAAAGAATATCTTATAAAAAAATCGCAGCCTAAGCTGCGATTTGTAAAGATGGTTTCATTTCTTTAGATTATTAAACTGATACTTTTAAGCTCTCTGTAGCGCGACCATCAAGTAACTTACAACCGGTGTTTTGCTGTAGCTCTTCAAAACTTAGGCCATCGACCATTTCCACTACCCAAGCCTGATTATCTTTTAGCTCAATGATACATAAGTCAGTATAAATTCGGTCTACACAGTTTTTACCAGTAATTGGATAAGTCAGTTCTTCTACAATTCTAGGCTCACCATTTTTAGTGACATGTTCCATACAGACATAGACACAACGTGCGCCCACTGCCAGATCCATCGCTCCGCCAACCGCAGGTACTGCATCTAGTGACCCGGTGTGCCAGTTAGCCAGATCACCATTCACTGCGACCTGAAATGCACCCATAATACAGAAATCCAAATGGCCACCACGCATAATATCGAAAGAATCCGCAGAGTTCATAAAACTGCCGCCATCGAGCATGCTGACCAGTTCTTTACCAGCATTAATCAGATCATCATCAGCCTGTTCAGGATCAGTTAAAGCGGTAAAACCCAGAACGCCATTTTCGGAATGCAAGACAATATCTTGCTCAGGCTTTAAATAACCGGCAACGCGTGTCGGCAAACCAATACCAAGATTCACATAAGAACTGCTGGGAATATCCTGTGCAACTTTTTCTACAATCTGCTCACGTGTACGTTTTTGAATAGCCATTATTTAATATCTCCTACCTTCACCACATGCTGCACAAAAATACCCGGTGTCACGATAATCTCAGGATCTAGATCGCCGAGTTCAACAATTTCGTGTACTTGGGCAATGGTGGTTTTAGCTGCTTTTGCCATTAAAGGACCAAAGTTTCGCGCTGCTTTACGGTAGGTCAAGTTGCCCCATTGGTCCGCCTGATTGCCATAAATCAAGGCATAATCCGCATAAATTGGATATTCCAGCACATAGTCCTTGCCATTAATATGACGGGTCTCTTTTCCTTCAGCAATTTTGGTTCCAAAACCTGTAGGCGTAAAAATAGCGCCCAGACCTGCACCCGCTGCCTGAATTCGGCAAGCTAAATTCCCTTGTGGAACCAGTTCTAGCTCTACTTTTCCAGCTTTATATAGCTCTTCAAATACTTTAGAATTATTGGCACGCGGGAATGAACAGATCATTTTCTTGACCAGCCCAGATAACAACAGATTGGTTAGGCCTCTGTCACCAGAAGCAGCATTATTATTAATGATGGTTAAGTCTTTCGGACCAATATCAATCAGCGCTTCAATAAGCTCGATTGGCTGTCCTGCCAGACCGAAGCCGCTGGTCATAATATGTGCGCCGTCTGGAATCTGCTTGAGTATAGTTTCAATGTCCTGTGTGATTTTATTCATGCAATTGCTTCCTAGCATCTTCCTGTCTTTATAAAATGTTGGATCTATCAATTAATCGGCTTTTTGTGGGTCAAATAAACGGTCTTTAATAAAAAACGCGGGAATCAGACCACAAAGAAAATAGGCAATCCCCATAATCAATAAACCGGTACCAATGGAGCCACCTTGAGCAAAGTAGCCAATGGTCAAGGGAGCGAAAACAGCACCTAAACGACCAACGTTATAGGCACCGCCCACGGCTGTTCCGCGGATTTTGGTCGAGAAACTTTCTGTCATATAAGTGGCATTAATACCGTATGGGATGCCATACAGGAAGCCGAAGAACAGCATCAACCAAAGAATGTTATCTGGTGTATTACCAAAGACAATCACTGGAATGAAAATCGCAGTACCCATGGTACCAAAAGCAAACACTGCACGACGGCCAATCCGGTCAGCAATAAAGCCGGCAATGACTTTGGTACACATCATGATCAGGAAGGTTCCAATCATATACAGGGTCATTTCTTTAAACTTGATCCCCAGATCTGACTCTAAATAAGCCGGTAACCAGTTACTAACACCGTAATATCCAAACTGTAAAAATGCGGTACTGAATGACCACAGGATAAACATGCGACGGCTAAGTGCATCTACAAAAATCATTTTAAATGTGTTTTTTGGCTTTTCCTGGACAATACCACTGGCTTTTGCATCCAGACGTGCTTGACGCGCATCTAACCAGGCTTTTGGTTCAGGCACTAAAAAGTACATTGCGACTGCAAGAACAATAGGAATAATGGCAATGTAATAAAGATAGCGCCAGCCATATTCAGGCAATAACCAGCCCGCTAGAACAGTGGCCACCACCGAACCTAAGGTCCAGCCAGTCATCAGGGTTGCCAATACTGTGGAGCGATATTTGGTAGGTACATACTCTGCCATGAGTGTATTACAGGCAATATATAAGGCCCCTAATCCAATCGCAGAAGTAAAACGCAGCCATTTAAATTGATCGTAACTTTCAGTAAATCCTAGCCAGAAAGTTAATGATGAAAATAAGGCAATGGCAATGACAATCACACGAACCCGGCCAAAACGGTCACAAGCCCAACCTCCAAAAAAACCACCTATTGCCATACCTGCAAGTGTCCAGCTGCCTAAGGCACCGGCCTGCATATTGCTTAATGAAAATTCCTGTTTCAAACTGGTCAGGCTATAAGCCAATAAGGCAATATCCGCTCCATCGACCAGTAATGCCAAAAACGAAAAGATAAAGGCCAGAATCCAGACTTTCTGCTTGGGTTCGTTTCCACCTTCCACCGGGTGTTGTTGTGAACTGATTGTATCCATAATACCCTTTCTACTTTTCAGCACTCCTGTGCCTCTTAAGAATCCATATTTCACTTAATTATTTAAATGAAATATAAAATATTCGATCATTTTTTAATTTAATTGTAGCTATGTAGTACATTCAAATATGTTCTAGAGAGCTAAGTCAGTCGCTTATTAAATAAAAACTGAAAAAACCAGACTAGCCAGCAATGCTGGCTAGAGGCTTATCTTTATTTAATTGCAGAATGCTGCAATTCCAGTTTGGGCACGACCGAGAATCAGAGCGTGTACATCATGGGTACCTTCATAGGTATTCACCACTTCTAAGTTGACCAGATGACGGGCTACGCCGAATTCATCACTAATGCCATTTCCACCCATCATGTCACGGGCCAGACGGGCAATATCCAGGGCTTTACCACAGTTATTTCGTTTGATCAGTGAAGTTCCTTCTACCGAAGCAATCCCTTCATCTTTCATACGGCCAAAACGTAAAGCAACCTGTAAGCCAAGCGCGATTTCAGTTTGCATATCCGCCAGTTTTTTCTGAATTAGCTGGTTGGCTGCCAATGGGCGACCAAACTGTTTACGGTCCATGGTGTATTGATGCGCAGTATGCCAGCAGAATTCAGCTGCGCCCATCGCACCCCAGGCAATGCCATAACGTGCACTGTTCAGACAGGTAAATGGTCCACGTAAGCCACGAATTTCCGGAAAGGCATTTTCTTCTGGAACAAATACATTATCCATCACGATTTCGCCGGTGATCGAAGCACGCAGACCCACTTTGCCGTGAATCGCTGGTGCAGATAAACCTTCCCAGCCTTTTTCCAGGATAAAGCCACGAATATCACCGACATTACCTTCAGCAGAGACTTCTTTCGCCCAAACAACAAATACATCGGCAATTGGACTATTGGTAATCCACATTTTTGCGCCAGTTAAGCGGTAACCGCCATCAACTTTCTTGGCACGAGTAATCATGCTGCCCGGATCTGAACCGTGATCCGGTTCAGTCAGGCCGAAACAGCCAATATATTCACCAGTTGCCAGTTTTGGTAAATACTTCTGTTTCTGTTCTTCAGAGCCAAATTCATTGATTGGCACCATCACCAGCGAGCTTTGTACGCTGGCCATAGAACGGTAACCTGAATCGACACGTTCAACTTCACGTGCAATCAGGCCATAGCTGACATAGTTCAACCCGGCACCACCATACTGTTCAGGAATCGTCGGTCCTAGCAAGCCGAGCTCACCCATCTCACGGAAAATGGTCTGATCAGTCTGTTCATGACGGAATTGTTCCAGTACACGCGGCATCAGTTTGTCTTGACAGTACGCTGCCGCTGCATCGCGGATCATACGCTCTTCTGACGTTAGTTGCTGTTCGATTAAAAACGGGTCTTGCCAATTAAATCTAATTTTTGTACTCATTTTAATAGTTCCAATCTTCTAAAATCTGCCGATCAAGCTGTAGCTTGTTTAATCATTTCACGTGCAATAATGATTTGCTGGATTTGAGTTGTACCTTCATACAGACGGAACAAGCGCACATCACGGTAAAAACGTTCAATGGAATATTCGCTAATATAGCCAGCTCCACCATGAATTTGCAGACAGCGATCCGCGACACGACCACACATTTCAGTGGCAAACATTTTTGCGCATGAAGATTCAGTCGTCACATTTTTGCCAGCATCACGAAGTCGAGCCGCATCTAGCACCATACATTTGGCTGCATAAATTTCAGCTTTGGAATCTGCCAGCATGCCTTGAATTAACTGGAAATTTGTAATTGGTTGACCAAACTGTTTACGCTCAACGGCATAATTTAAAGCATCTTCCAGCATACGTTCTGCCATGCCCACGCTATAACCGGCAATGTGCAAACGGCCTTTATCAAGCACACGCATCGCGGTTTTAAAACCAATTCCTTCTACGCCACCAATAAGCTGATCTTTATGCACTTTACAGTTATCAAAAATCACATCACAGGTATAAGAACCATGTTGGCCCATTTTTTTGTCAATTTTACCCAAGCTTAAACCCGGTGTGCCGGCTTCTACCAAAAATGCTGAAATGCCACTCGCACCTTTAATCTCCGGATTGGTACGTGCCATGACGGTGAATGTTGTTGCACGAGGTGCATTGGTAATAAAACGCTTGGTGCCATTTAAAATATAGTAATCGCCGTCTTTGACTGCATTGGTTTTTAAAGATGCTGCATCCGAACCTGAATCTGGCTCAGTTAAGCAGAAAGAACCTATGATTTCACCAGTCGCATAACGCGGTAAATATTTCTGTTTTTGTTCTTCTGTACCGTCAATGACGATACCACTTGAGCCAATTCCATTATTGGTTCCAATCAAAGAACGAAACGCAGCAGATGTACGACCTAGTTCCATCGCGACCAGAATTTCTTCTTCCATGGTAATACCTAAACCACCATATTCTTCTGGAATCGTCAGGCCAAACAAGCCTAATTCTTTCATCTGATCCACAATATGTTCAGGAATCGCATTTTTTTCTTCAACTTCATGTTCTAGAGGAACTAGTTCATTTTTTACGAAATTACGAATTGTAGATAGTAGCTGTTCAAGCATTTCCGGGTCACGGATCATATGGATCTCCATTTATTTAATATCGGTAAATTCCTTTACCGTAATTTTTAGTTTCGCATAGCGAAATAAATAACCATAAAAAAACAAAATGAGCAAGAAAAATCGTCAAAAAATTTTGTTTCTTTCTAAAAAATAAACTTTTTCAAGTTTTAAGATGAGAATGGATTTAATGTTTTATTTCACAATACGAAATTTATTTGTTGTTTTTGTATCAAATAAGAGTTAAAACTGCACTTAGGAAAGATTATTCTGATCTTTATAAGGCAGAAAGCTATTTCAGAAAATTCTCCTTCAATAAATAAAATAAATATAAATACAGGCCTGTATTTATATTTATTTCGAAAATTTGAGGTGTTGTTTTCTTTCAGAGAGTAATTTAAATTTTCTAGAGATACTTAAGAATCTTATTTACTTAGAATGATGAAGAATGTTGTATCGTTTTTTAGCTGAATAGCACTAATTGAACTAAATACAGATAAAGCTGATATTTTTTATTTATTTTTATCTTTAATAGAAGTGTTTTATTTTGTATCGTGAAATTTAATTGCTATCATATTTATTAATTTACCTTTAATTGCTCTGATCATGACAAAAAATAAAACTGGCGAAATTCCTAATTTTGATGAGATCCGTTTAGATCCGATTTCTCATATTCATAGAGAAAACAATCCTCAATTTATCGCATCTATTGCGCGTGGATTGGAAATCCTGAGATGTTTTTCAGCAACCAATCAATTACTGGGCAACCAGGAAATTGCACAACTGACCAATTTACCAAAACCAACCGTAGCCCGGATCACCAGCACATTGGTTTCGTTAGGATATTTAAAACAGCTTCCGAATACCACTAAATATCTGTTAGACGTTGGTGTTTTAGCCTTAGGATATGCTGCTTTAAGCAATATTTCTGCACGTACCCAAGCCTATCCTTTCATGGAGGAAATGTCACGTTATTCACAAGCGCCTGTAGCCATGGCAACACGTGACCGCTTAAGCATGATTTATCTGGAAGTGGTACATACAGAATCAACGCTGACTATGCGCCGTCCAGTTGGTTCAACCTTGCCACTGCATAGTAGTGCCATGGGTCGTGCCTGCCTGGCTGCAATGGAAGTTAAAGAACGTGAATATTTATTTGATGCGATCAAGAAAAGAAATGAAGATCAATGGCCAACCATCAAGCGTAATCTGGAACGTGCAATCCGTGATTATCAGGATTATGGCTACTGTCTGTCTTTGGGAGACTGGGCAAAAGATGTGAATTCCGTGGCAGTTCCACTGATTCATCCCAAACATGGAATTTTAACATTTAACTGCGGTGCACCAAGTTATCTGCTCAATCAGGAAAAACTGGAAAATGAAATTGGACCGCGTCTGATTCACATGGTGAATAATATTGCGCTGAATCTCAATAACATATAAAAAAATGATTATTAGAGCGACATTAAGTCGCTCTTATTATTGAATACTCAATCTACACATCTTCCTACTTTAACTAGAATTTGCAGCAAACCTTTTTAATGCTATGAAATAGATAAGATTTAAAAAATAGATAAAGTCCTATTTCAAATAAAAAGATCAAAAATAAGCTTCATAACCGATTTATATAATGCTATAAATATCGCATAGCGAAATTGGATTTTATATTATGGAAAATATTACAAGAGAATCGATGGAGTTTGACATAGTTATCGTAGGCGCAGGCCCTGCGGGTCTTTCTGCTGCGATCAAAATCCGTCAGCTTGCAATTGAAAACAACCTGAATGATCTGTCCGTTTGTGTCGTGGAAAAAGGCTCCGAAGTCGGTGCTCATATTCTGTCTGGTGCTGTACTTGAACCGCGTGCCATGAACGAGCTGTTCCCTAACTGGAAAGAAGAAGGTGCACCTTTAAACGTTCCAGTGACTGAAGACAAAACCTTCTTCCTGCTCTCTGATGAAAAATCACAAGAAGCTCCGCACTGGATGGTGCCAAAAACCATGCATAACGATGGCAACTATGTCATCTCACTGGGCAATGTGGTGCGCTGGTTAGGCCAAAAAGCGGAAGAACTGGAAGTGTCGATCTTCCCAGGCTTTGCTGCCTCTGAAATCCTTTACCATGAAGATGGTTCAGTCAAAGGTATCCAGACGGGTGACATGGGCATTGGTAAAGATGGCGAACCAACGCATAACTTCACTCCAGGTTACGAGCTGCACGCGAAATACACGATTTTTGCTGAAGGCTGCCGTGGCCACTTAGGTAAACGCCTGATCCAGAAATTCAACCTGGATAAAGATGCAGATCCACAACACTACGGGATCGGCATTAAAGAACTATGGGAAATTGATCCTGCCAAGCACAAACCGGGTCTGGTCATGCATGGTGCTGGCTGGCCACTCAATGAAACCGGTTCTTCAGGTGGCTGGTGGCTCTACCATGCTGAAAATAACCAGGTGACCCTGGGCATGATCGTGGATCTTTCTTATGAAAACCCGCATATGTATCCGTTCATGGAAATGCAGCGCTGGAAAACCCATCCTCTGATCAAACAGTATCTGGAAGGCGGTAAACGTATTTCTTATGGTGCGCGTGCCGTAACCAAAGGCGGTTTTAACTCTCTGCCGAAATTCACTTTCCCAGGTGGTTCTTTAATCGGTGATGATGCCGGCTTCCTGAACTTTGCCAAGATCAAAGGCTCACATACTGCGATGAAGTCAGGCATGCTCTGTGGTGAAGCGGTATTTGAAGCAATCAAGGCCGGTGTAGAGAAAGGCGGTGACCTGGCAGTTGCACGTGTAACTGAAGGCGAAGATTTCTTCGTAAAAGAGTTGACTGCTTATACAGACAAGTTCAACAACAGCTGGTTGAAAGAAGAGCTGTATAGCGCGCGTAACTTTGGCCCTGCAATGCATAAGTTCGGTCAATGGATGGGTGGTGCATTCAACTTTATCGACCAGAACGTGTTTAAAGTGCCATTCACCCTGCATGACCTGGTGCCAGACTTTAAGACATTGAAAACTGTTGATGCGGTGAACTTCAAGCCGAACTATCCAAAACCGGATGGCAAGCTGACTTTTGACCGCCTGTCTTCAGTGTTTGTATCCAACACTGTTCATGAAGAAAACCAGCCAGCGCATTTGAAACTAACTGATGCTTCAATTCCAGTGAACGTGAACCTGCCAAAATGGGATGAGCCAGCTCAGCGCTACTGCCCGGCGGGTGTATATGAAATCATGGAAAATGATGATGGTTCTAAACGCTTCCAGATCAATGCAGCCAACTGTGTACACTGCAAGACCTGTGATATTAAGGATCCTTCTCAGAACATCACCTGGGTAACACCGGAAGGTGCTGGTGGTCCGAATTATCCAAATATGTAATTTGGATAATTCTTGCGAAGCCGTGCCTTTCTCCTATCCCAATATGTAATCTGGATAGTTGTGTGAGGCATTGGCTCGCATACCCAAACATGTAGACGTTAGTAATAACTCTTCATTTATTTTTTTAGGTAATCCCAGCTCCCTAGGGAGCTGGGATTAAAAATGAATATTTATTTAAAGTTATTATTTTTAATTGATCACATATTTAACCTGAATACCAATATTCAAAGTATAAAAAACCATGGATGATCTTAATCTTCCCTAACCCTGAGCTATATATAGCGCAAGAATAAAGAGAGGAAATTCCCTCCTTTGAAAAAGGAGGGTTAGGGAGGATTCTTTAAGCTACTGGCGCCAACGTAAATAACACCTGTCCTGTTTTTACCGTTTGCCCTTTTTCAATGGTAATCGCATCCACTCGCATACGCTCAGGTGCGATAATCGGAATCTCAATCTTCATTGCTTCAATCACCGCAAGCGTTGCCCCTTCTTCCACAATATCCCCTGACTGACATTCAATTTTCCAAATTGAACCTGGCATATGCGATTCCACCGCACACCCCCCCTCAGGCACTTCTACACCTTCGCCATCATCTACCGCATCCAGGCTTTCAGACACATATTCTGCAAGTCCTGCTTCATGCCAACGACGGCGCTCTGCATCAAAGTTGGCTTGTTGCACTGCTTTAAAGGCAGCAATCGACTCTTGGTTTTCCGTTAAGAAGTCGTTGTATTCTTTCAGGTTAAGTACACCCTCTTCAATACGCAGTTTTAAACGACCTGCTTTAAAGTCCTCACGCATGTGCATCAGTTCAGCTTCGGAGACTTCATAAAACTTAATTTGATCAAAGAAGCGTAATAACCACGGCATACCCTGTTCAAAATCAGGGTTTTTACGGTAGCGTGACCACATTTGCGAGGTACGACCGACAAACTGATAACCGCCCGGACCTTCCATACCATAGACACACATATATGCACCGCCAATGCCGACAGCATTTTCAGGTGTCCATGTGCGTGCAGGGTTATATTTAGTGGTGACTAAACGCTGACGAGGATCAAGTGGCGTTGCTACAGGTGCCCCCAAATACACATCGCCCAAGCCCATGACCAAATAACTCGCGTTATACACCACATCTTTTACGGCTTGTTTATCTTTTAGGCCATTAATACGACGGATAAATTCAATATTGTCCGGACACCATGGTGCATCGGGACGCACGGTTTGCATATAGCGTTCGGTAGCGAGTTGGGTTTGTGAATCTTCCCAAGCTAGTGGCAAATACACGGTACGTGATGGAACTTGCATTTGCGTCACATCAGGCAGTTCCGCTTCTGCTACTTGCAATAAACGCAGTAAATCAATTTGATCAAGTTTGATCGAATCAAAATGGATTTGTAGCGAACGAACACCTGGTGTCAGGTCGATAATGCCCTGAATATTTTGCTGTTGTACCCACTGCATCAAAGCATGAATACGGAAACGTAGGTTTAAATCTAAAACTAACTCGCCATATTCCACCAACATATAGTTGTTACCGGCAGGACGATACACCACATCAGGCGTGCCATTTTGACCTTTTAGGGTATCTAAAATGGCAGATTTCAGTGTGCTGATTTCAGGATAAAATGCTTCATCAAAAGTCACCGCTTGCGTATCTTCAGCAGTTAATTGTGCATGATATTTTTCATTCAGCAATTTCGCTTGATGATAGCTGAGAGGTACAAATTTGACTTTATCGCCGGCTTTGAGCTGACCGAGTTTCCAAAGCTCAGAATTGATCACCACCGCAGGGCACACGAAACCACCTAGGCTGGGACCATCAGGCCCAAGAATAATTGGCATATCACCAGTGAAATCGATCGCCCCAATGGCATAGGCATTGTCATGAATATTCGATGGATGCAGACCCGCTTCGCCACCGTCCTGACGAGCCCATTCTGGTTTTGGACCAATCAAACGAATTCCGGTACGGCTGGAGTTGAAGTGAATTTCAAACTCGTTGGCAAAGAAGGTATCAATATCATTTTTAGTAAAGAAATCCGGTGCACCATGTGGACCATACATCACCGCAATTTCCCAAGTATTTGAGAAGGCAGGGATTTGATCTTTGCTTAATGCTTTCACTTCATCAGATGTAAATGCCGTGATTGGAAGCATATCGCCAATCAGCAAATTACGCCCTGCATGACCACCAAACTGACCTAGAGTAAAGGTCGCTTGTGAGCCTAAATATTCAGGCACATTCAGACCGCCTTTAATCCCGATATAAGTACGGCAACCTGTGGCGATCTTGCCACATTTCAGCACCTGACCTTTACGTACATTCACGGTTTGCCACATCGGAACTTGAACGCCATCCAAAGTCGATGGCATATCGCCACCTGCCAATACAATTTGGCTATCGCAATGGAATTTTAAGCTTGGGCCTTGTAGCGTACATTCCAAACCTGCGGTATTCGGTACATTGCCTAATAGTTGGTTCGCGACATTTAAAGACAGCGGATCAATCGCACCTGATGGTGGTACACCGACATCCCAATAACCCAAACGTCCTGTCACATCTTGCACGGCGGTTTGTATACCGGCTTGCAGGACTTCAATTTTTTGGGTTTTCCATTCAAAAGTATTTAAGAAGCGTGTGGTTTGCGTACCGGCTTTAAACACATCACAGTCGATAATGTTTTGCAGATATTCAAGGTTGGTTTCAATACCAGCCACTTGGGTTTTAGCCAGTGTATCGGTCATGGCTTGAATCGCAGACTCACGATCATCCGCAGTCACAATAATTTTGGCAATCATCGGATCATAGAAGGATGAGACATTTGAACCTGTTTCTACCCATGTTTCATTACGTGCATTGGCATCGAATTCTACATGCGTTAAAAGCCCTGCACTTGGCTGGAAGTTTTTGATTGGATCTTCTGCATAGAGACGCACTTGAATCGAATGACCTTGAGACTCAAGTTTTAATGTAGGTGCCACCCAATCGCCACTGCCTAAAGTCACCATCCATTCAACCAAGTCCACACCAAAGACTTGCTCAGTCACGCCGTGTTCTACTTGCAGACGGGTATTCACCTCCAGGAAATAGAATTCTTGCGTGTCGGTATCCATGACAAATTCAACGGTACCTGCCGAGCGGTAATTCACCGATTGCATCAATTGAATCGCGACATTTTGAATATAGGCACGTTGCGTATCGTTTAAATGTGGTGCAGGCGTTTCCTCAATGACTTTTTGGTTACGACGTTGCACCGAACAATCACGCGCGCCCAGTGCTAGAACTAAACCGTTGCCATCACCAAAGATTTGCACTTCGATATGACGAGCATTTTGTACGAATTTTTCTAAGTAAAGGCCTGCATCTTTAAAGTTGGCTTGCGCTAAATAAGACACGGTTGCATAAGCTTCTTTCAGCTCCTCCGCATTCCACACCAAACGCATGCCAATACCACCACCACCTGCGGTACTTTTCAGCATCACAGGATAGCCAATACGCTCAGCCTCAAGCAGGGCTTCAGCTTCATCAGCCAATAATTGGCTACCTGGCAATAACGGTACATTGGCTTGAATCGCCAATTCACGTGCAGTGTGTTTCAGACCAAATGCTTTCATTTGCTCGGCATTTGGACCCAAGAACACAATGCCTTGTGCTTCACAGAGATTACAGAATTCGGCATTTTCAGACAGGAATCCATAGCCCGGATGAATCGCTTGCGCACCGGTATGTTTGGCCACTTCTAAGATTTTATCGACATTCAGATAGCTTTGGCTTGCAGGTGCATCACCAATAAAGACCGCTTCATCAGCTAAAGTCACATGCAAGGAATCACGATCTGCTTCCGAATACACCGCAACCGATTGGATGCCTAATTTTTTAAGGGTACGGATGACACGACAAGCAATTGCACCACGGTTGGCGATGAGAACTTTATTAAACCCATATTTTAAAGTCATAGTCTTATACCTCGCCTTCACGGACAATCAGTTGAATTTTTGTTGGGTTATAGGCATTACATGGGTTATTCAGTTGTGGGCAGTTTGAGATCAACACAATCAAATCCATCTCAGCTTTAATTTCCACATATTTGCCCGGTGCAGAAATCCCATCATCAAATTTCAGGTGACCATCTGAAGTTACAGGTACATTCATAAAAAAATTAATATTTGGACCGATATGGCGCACGTTTAAACCATGCTTTTTGGCAATCGGATGTTGTGACAGCGCAATCATGAAATTGTTACGGCAACTGTGCATTGGATATTTATCTAAGCTATAACGCACTGTGTTGCTTTCACATGAACATGCACCGCCCAACGTGTCGTGGCGACCGCAGTTGTCATCATGAATAGTGGCGATTTTATTACCAAAGTTTGTGTATAAAGTTGTGCCTTTTTCTAAATAAATTTGCTGATTAATGGCTAAAGTATCGGTTGCGCTATAACGCTCTTCAGGGTTTGAAGCCGAGATAAAAAGCGTATCGACCGCTTGGTTTCCCTCTAAGTCAACAATACGGAAATACTGTCCTTTTTGACTTCGCACATCCATGCTTCACCAGCAGGACAGACTTCGCTTAACACTGATTTTTCTAAATTCACAAGTGTAGTCATGTTGTATTCCCCCAATTAAGCGCTTAATGCGTAGTAACGATTGTTATTTTGGAATGCACGCTGATTTTGCGGACATGAATCACGACATACATCGCTGTCGCCTAAAGGAAGTGCTTTAAACAGATTTAATTCGATATCAGCAGGTGCATACACGGTGCTATTGTCTAATGCATGTGGTGCGGATGATAAAAACACCAAACAATCCATTTCAAAACGTAGTTCAATCACTTGATCGGTATTGTCTGATGCCACATAGCTGAGATTGCCATTATCATCAGGTTGAACTTTAGAAAACAGATTTAAAGTGCTGCTGAGGTCGGTTGCCGATAATCCAAATTTGGTCATCTCAAGTAATAAGCTGTCTTTGCCGTTGCGGTACATCTCGTTACGGGCATCTTGAAAGGTCTTTTGACCAAATTGATTTTCAATTTGCTGTGCAGTACTTGGTGCACAAAAAACATCATTCCAACCGTGATCATCTTTGACAATCGAGACCATGGCACGACCCAAATCAGAAGTTAAAATATGCCCAGTACTTAAAAATGCCGTGTGTTGCCCTTTTAAGCTGTCTGGCATGTTATAGCGTTCAAGTTTATCTCCGCTATTCACGCAGTACAGTGCGACATTGGCATTGTTGCCTAAGGATTTAAGTTGTAAGACTGCGCCGCGCTGAATGCGTGCAGACCAGTGGTGTCCACCCGGTAAACGTTCAGTCCAAAGGACTTGATCTTCGTGATAAGTTATTGTGCTCATATGCATCTACCCTAATCTTTGACGGTTTACCTCCCGGGCTTTTATCCCTCCGTGTAGCGATCAGTGTTTCCTTTCGCCGTGAACTCTCGGTCTCAGACATACATGAATGTTCATGTATCGGAACCCTAGATCACTTTATGATGAGTTTGATAGATGCAAAGGCTGTGCCAATTTAGTAATACTGTTTTTCCATTTAGTAATACTTTTTGGGGTTTTAACTGATCAATTCAGGTGCAAGAATCTGTTATAGGCATCAAGATGCACCAAAACACAAAAATCCCAGCATAGGCCGAGATTTTAAAATCTATAGATGAGGACTAAGTCCGGGTCTATAGCTGCAGGATTATTTACTTAAAATCTCATGCAATATATTGCGTAACCATTGATGACTGGTTTTATGATGACAGGACATGTGCCAATACTGCTTCACAGAATAGGTCGGGAATGCAATCGGCGCATTAAAAATCTTGAGATTGCCACGCGATAGTAATACTTCACTCAAATAATAAGGCACAGTCGCAATTGCATCGGTTTCCTGCACCACCAGTCCTACGCCTAAATAGCTTGGCAAGCGCATCAGAATGTCTCGCTTGAGTTCCAGATTTAGCAGTTCATTTTCAATATGGTAATGTCCCATCCCGGCATCAATATCAATATGCGTTTCACGCAAATACTCTTCAATAGTCAGGCTGTCGCCAACCAGCCGTGGATGGTCTTTGGCTGCAATCACCACATAATACTGTTCAAACAATTTCTGCTGATAGAAACCATTTTCCAGATTCGGCAAAAAACCTAAAGCCAGATCAATTTCTCCATTGGCCATTTGATAGCTGGTTTCTGAAGTAATTGGACGCACATTCAGACGAATATGCGAAGCGTGCTGTTTTAGATATTGTGAAATTTTTGGCAACAGGACCAGATGCGATACATCGGTCATTGCCAAGGTAAAGCGTTGCTGGGACGTGGCCTGATCGAAATCAATAGTAAAATTATTGATGGTTTCGACTTTACTTAGCGCCTCACTGACCAAAGGAAATAGCTGCTTTGACAGATCCGTCGGCAGCATTTCATTGCCAATACGCAAAAATAAAGGATCATTATAATGCTGACGGATTTTATTGAGCAGATTACTCACCGTCGGTTGGCTCATATCCAGATAATCGGCTGCATGGGAGACGTTCTTAAATTTGTAGACATAATAAAAGATGCTGAGCAATTTACAGTCAAGTTCAAACACAGAAACACATTTCCTTCAATTTTTTAATCATTTTGGCGGATCTATCATCCGCGCAATTTGATCTAGTGCCAATGTCCAAATATAACACTTTGTGACTATCTGTATGATCATTCAGGATGTGTTTTGCAATAAAAATACTGTTTACCCGATCTGTAACTCTGTCAAATACCACTTCATGTAAAATGGATAACCCTTATCTTTTATTTCAGCTGAAACACTTAAGTCGCATGTTATATACTCAGCCGCACAGAATAGACTGTGGAAATTAAGGGAAAAGTGTCATGTTTCAGAACAAAAAACTAGTCTGTTTTGATCTGGATGGTACGTTGATTGATTCTGTAGGCATTTGGAATCAGGTCGATGCTGCCCTGATTCATGAACTTTCCGGTATAAAAGCCAATTTAAAATTGATCCAGCAGCAGCGGGATCTACAGTTGACAGCCTTTCGACATTTGCCTGATCCTTATCTGGAATATTGTGGTTATTTAAAAGAACTATACGGTTTTGAACTAAACAAAGAAGACGTCAAAAACCGCCGTTACAGTATTTCACGACATTTTCTGGATCATGTGGTCGAATTAAAACCTCAGGCGGAACTTATAATCCAGGCCCTGAAAAAACAAGAGATTCCACTGGCCTTAACCACAACCACCAGTTTATTCAATGTGCAGCGTTATCAGGACAATAATCAAAATATTAACGCTAAAATCAGCTTTGATGATGATTTTGCCTTAATCCTCACCCGCGAAAATGTCCAGAACATCAAGCCACATCCAGAAATTTATCTGAATGTTCTTGAGCATTTTAAAATTGAAGCCAAAGATTGCCTGATTATTGAAGATTCTTTAATTGGTGTAGAAGCTGCGAATAATGCAGGAATAGAGGTAGTGGCAATTTATGATCAGTATTCTGCTCATGAAATCGAGCTGATTAAAGCCAGAGCAAATTATTTTGTGCAGGATTTTACCGAATTATTAAGGCATATTGCTTAAATATCTATATAAATAAATGTCATGAATAATTCCGTTTCATGACATTTATGTTATTATTTCTAAATGGATTAGATTAGAGCATTATTTGGCTTTTTTGTAGACTGAACCTGACCCTACAAGGTTGCCAGTTTTTTCATCAATTACAAAATCGACCATTCCTGCCCCTGCATTCAACTGAAGCATGCCATTTTCATTCACAGCCGCGGGCATTGGATTCTTTTTCTCTGTTTTACCGGTTTCCTTATCTTTGATGGTATTGGTAATCAGATAATTTTCACCATTTTTAGCAATTACCAGGATATTTTCAAGTTTTGGATTTTCTAGAGTGTTCTTCCAGTTGCCTTGATAATCTGGAGCTGGCGCTTCAGTGGTGTTACAAGCAGTTAACAGCAATAATAAGGAGATTCCTGAAAAATATTTAAGATATTTCAAAACTAAAACCTTGAATGTTACGACGCCGCCATTATAAAAATAACTTTCCTAAAGTTTAGCAAGTTGTTGTAGGCAAAGCGTTTCAGCCGTACCAAGTCTGTTTTGCATGAGTGTTTTTTTGAAAAGAATTCTTCACATTTTATCCATAAAATATGATGTATTACTTAATTATTCTAATTAATTAAATATTTTAAAATACTTCAATTTGATAAGGTATTAGTATTTTTTAAGCTTATTGGAACTAATATTACTAGATCCAAGACAATCTACAACCAAGTTGATATGTATAAGAAGCTCAGATAAAAAAAATCCTCAATAACCCATCCAAAGTTATTGAGGAGTACCAAACTGGTTAAGAAACATCAATATGATGCTGTTAAAGAAAAGTGATTAAAAGAACTTGGCTTTTACAGCATTCAATATAAATTTTGCGCTTTGCACTTTTTCTGCAATTTGTGCATGCCATTCGTTTGGTACAGAGCATTTTGCAACGCGAACCCAAACGGTCGAAAACTGCTTCATAAAACTGGCTTCGTTATAGTGGATACCATATTCAGCACATAATGCTTTGATTTTTGGTGCCACTTCTGAATAACGGTTCGCTGGCATGTCCGGGAATAAATGGTGCTCAATCTGATGGCTCAAGTTACCACTTAGAATATGCAGCCATTCGGTACCACTGAAATTACTCGAGCCACGGATCTGACGCAGATACCATTCCGCACGGGATTCATTTTCCGTATTGTCCATTTCAAAAGTTTCAGCATCTTCCGTGAAATGACCGTTAAAGATCACAGCGGAAGCCCACAGACTACGAATCACATTGGCCACTGCATTGCCAGTAAATACTGGAATGGCATTTGGACCGGCAATAATCGGGAAGAATACATAATCTTTCAGTACCTGACGGCGCATCTTTTTACGTAGTGGCGCTGCTTCATCCCAAACCTGTTTCCAGGTTTTGGTTTTATAGGCAATTACATCTTCTAGATGCAGGCGCTGTAGACCCACGTACCATTCGAAGAACACCATCAACTGAATTGTTAGTGGAATATTAAATAGAAAACGGGGTTCCCATTTTTGCGATTCACTCACACGAATCAGGCCATAACCCACATCGTGGTCCATGCCGACAATATTGGTATAAGTATGATGAATATAGTTATGGGTATATTTCCAGTCATCACCGGTGGCAATGGTATCCCAGTCATAAGTCGAACCATTCAGACTTGGATCATTCATCCAGTCAAACTGGCCATGCATCACGTTATGACCAAGTTCCATATTTTCTACGATTTTGGAAATACCCAATAAGCCTGTACCGAGTAGCCAGACTGGTGGCAACCAACCGGCCACCATCAGCATGCCCCGGGAAGCAATTTCGCTATAGCGGACAAAATTACGGATTTTATAGATGTATTCAGCATCTTTTTCACCTAAATCATCCATCACCTCACGGCGGATCGCATCCACCTTGGCACCAAATTCCTGAATCTGTTCAGGGCTTAAAAATTGGCTCTTATTGTGCCGCTTAAAATCAATTTGCATATTCATGGGAGTACCTTCTTATTTTTCTAGGGATTAAAGATTAATCACCACAGGACTAACGGCTTGGGAGATACACAATTTGATCGGGGTATTGCTCTCGTGATCGATTTTACCAGTCAAAATATTTTTTACTGAGCCACTGACTTTGGTGCAGGAACAGGTATTACAAATTCCCATTCGGCAACCATGTGCAGGACGCAAACCTGCTTGTTCAGCACTTTCCAGAATGGTAGAACTGGCCTGAAACTCCTGATGCGATCGCTGGAATTGCACAGGTTGTGCTTTAACTTTTTCATCCACCACGATCTGGAAGTATTCAGAATGGAAACTGGATTTCACGGAAAGCTTTTCAGTAATACGGTGTGCTGTTTTCATCATGGCCGCTGAACCACAGGCATAAATTTCACGTTGTTCAAAATCAGGCACCAGCTTGTTGAGTAACTGTAGGCTGAGATGCTGCTTATGCTCCACAGTATTAAAATGATGATATTTCAGATGTGGATGCATCAGTGCCAAGGTTTTGATTTCAGCATGAAACGCATCATCACGGGTGAAGTAGATCAGATCAATCGGATGCTGAAACTGCACTACGGCTTTTTGCAGTAAGGAGTAAATTGCAGTGATGCCGCTGCCTGAGGCCAGCATTAAAATGGGTTTAGGGGAATTCAGCAGTGTGAATTCGCCCTGTGGCTGTGAAAGCTCTACCACAGCACCCAGCTGTGAGGAGCTCAAGGCACGGGATACTTTACCCTGCTGTTTAACAGCGATAATTACATCACCATTTTTTAGCATTGTAACGGCAGAATAATGACGCTGATGCAAAATACCATCCAGTCTTAAAGTCACAGCTACATTCTGTCCTGGCTGAAATTTTTTAGCCTGAAAGTTGAAATTTGGACGTAGCTGGATCTTATAAAAATCATTGCCAATAAGCTGGATGCTGATCACTTCTGCCTTCACTTTTTTCAATGCCAAAGTTGGATGAACTTTTTCAGCAATGAAATCAATAAAGTCTTCTCGGATCCAGTGAGGCTTGTAGCTTTGCATACTTGTCATTTTTATTACCTCATACAGAAACAGAATTAATGTACATCTGTCTATTTATTATGCATTCAGAATATAGGCTTTTATGATTCGTTCCATGTC
This sequence comes from Acinetobacter sp. HA, assembly GCF_000264725.1. Lineage (NCBI taxonomy): Bacteria > Pseudomonadati > Pseudomonadota > Gammaproteobacteria > Moraxellales > Moraxellaceae > Acinetobacter > Acinetobacter sp. HA. Next base: position 40,150 of record NZ_AJXD01000097.1, read on the forward strand.
AATTCGGGTCAAATCATGTTTCTGTCAGTAGAATTCCTGTTTTTTGTCGGACAAAATGATGTGCTTTTGATTAAGGTTGGTTTTCGGCATGTAAATCCGAAAGGCATTTCATGCCAGTTTGCCTATCTGGATCGACTATTTTTCTATGAACTTTATGGCTATAAATATGCAAAAGGCTGACCACATTTCTGTAGTCAGCCTTGTTATTTTGGCAGAGTTTATAGGTATTATTCTACAGCTGGGCTGAGCTCTGTCTGCTGATCCAGCAATACTGTTCCGAACTTTTCACGCAAGTCTTTTTTCAGCATCTTGCCAGTACCACTCAGTGGAATTGCATCGACAAAAATTACTTTGTCTGGCACCTGCCATTTTGCTACTTTGTCAGCAAAATAGTCCAGCAGTTCTGGCTCGGTGAGCTGACTGTCAGGTTTTTTAATCGCAATCAGGATTGGACGCTCATCCCATTTCGGATGCTGTGCAGCAATGACAGCTGCCATGGCTATTTGTGGATGACCCATGGCCAGATTTTCCAGTTCCACCGAGGAGATCCATTCTCCGCCCGATTTGATCAGATCCTTGGCACGGTCGCTGATTTTCATGAAGCCATCTTCATTCAAGGTGGCAATATCCCCCGTATCAAACCAACCATCAGCAGTTAAAGAAGATTCTTCCTTGCCAAAATAGTTATTGATGATCCAGTGACCACGAATCTGTAGATTGCCTGTGGTTTCACCATCGCGAGTAATTTCATTCGATCCATTTTCTTCATCAGTCAAACGCAAGTCGACGCCAAATGGTGGACGACCTTGAGAAAGGCGAATTTGTAAACGCTCTTCTTCACTCAAATCCAGATGCTTGGCTTTAATCTGATTGGCTGCACCAAGTGGACTGGTTTCCGTCATACCCCAGGCATGGATGGTTTCACAATCAAACTGTTCTTTAAATACTTTTAGCATTGAAGGCGGACATGCCGAACCGCCGACGACATTGCGTTTTAAGCTTTCTAACCTGGAACCCGACTGTTGTGCTGCTGCAATCAAGCCTTGCCAGATCGTTGGTACACCTAGAGCAACTGATACTTTATAGCTGTCAATTAAATTGACCAGACTAGCGCCATCCAGCCCTGGGCCTGGCAATATCAAAGTACAGCCGACCATCGCTGCTGCATACGGTGTCCCCCAGGCATTGACATGGAACATCGGTACTACAGGCAGCATGATATCTCGTGCGGATACATTCAGTGAATCCGGCAAACTGATCGCAAAACTATGTAATGTCGTTGAACGGTGACTATATAAAACCCCTTTTGGATGACCTGTAGTTCCAGAGGTATAACACAGTGAGCTTGCTGCATTTTCATTAAGTACAGGCCAATCAAAATCATTAGATTGATCGGCAATCAGCTCATCATAGAATTTCACATCTGGAAGAACTTCAAGGATAGCCTCATCTTTTGCATCCAGACAGATAAAGTGCTCTACCTTGCTTAGCATCGGTTTGACGGCTTTAATTAAGGGTACAAAGGTTTTATCAAACAGGATTACACGGTCTGATGCATCATTAATAATAAATACCAACTGTTCCGGGAATAAACGTGGATTAATCGTGTGGCAAACAAATCCACTTCCAGAAATGGCATACCAGGATTCCAGATGACGATGGTTATTCCATGCAATGGTCGCGACACGGTCGCCATGTTGCAGTCCCAGCTGATTCAGCACATTGGCGAAACGTTTGGCATTGCTACGAATTTCGCCCCAGGTCGTATGAGTCATGCTGAGATCAGTATTTTTTGAAATTACCGCAGTATCGGCATGATAGCGTCCTGCATGTTCAATCATGCTGCTGATCAGTAAGGGCTGAAACATCATATTTCCAAGCATGTTGTGCTCCTTTATCCTTGTTATACGTCCATATTATTGTCGAGATTTTTAAATATTTTTATTTAAGCATGATGCGCAGATTAGCAGACACTGCAAAATAAACGCATCACTTGCTTGAATCTAGCAAGGAAAAATATGAAAGCAAGTAGCAAAATGTGACAAAAACTACGGCGTCTATGAAAATATCAAAAACTATCATTTTTTATAATGGAATAATCATATGAATAAAAATCCCGGCCATTAAACCGGGATTTTTTATTATTTGAGTCCTGAGAAGAACAGGTTATCAGCGTTGACCACTAAAGCCACCCCCAGACAAAACAACCCTGCATAAATAGCGAACCAAATAATCATCTTTTTGAAAGCTTCATCAGAAATACTGCTGTCTGCATATTTCGGTGCTTTTTTCTGTTCGTCTGGAGTCATATGCTCACCTGTCGCTGGATTTAGGGACTATGCTTATTTTCAGCCCGATTGCAAAAAATGAGTAGATACAAATACTGCCTAAAAAAATATAACAGATAAATCATAACTGCCCTAACTGTTATATTTAACCTGACTAAATATGCTATATATGCAGATAAAATTCCATTTTTTATTTTTCTTAATGTATGTATAAATTTGAAAAACTCGCACTCAGTATTCGCCATATGATTGAAGATGGCATCTGGAAAGCCCATAACAAACTCCCTTCATTGCGTGAGCAGTCCGAACTTTCCGGTTATAGCCTGATGACAGTGTTAAATGCCTATCAGGAACTCGAGGCACAAGGCTGGCTGTATGCCAAAGATAAATCCGGGTATTACATTGCAGAACGTGCTGGTCTTGCAATAACTTCCATTAAAGAAACATTAGCAGCTCACGAGAAAATACAGATCAATTCGGTGGTATTTAACTATCTCAAAGATACCCAAGCAGCAGATATGATCCCGTTGGGATCGGCATTCCCCAATCCGGAACTCCTATTTAATAGCAAATTTATGCAGTTATTATCCCAGCATTCCAAACGTAAAAACAGCTATCTGAATCATCCAAATATGCCACCGGGTAATCTGGAGCTGCGCCAGATCATTGCCGGACGTTATCAACTACAAGGTATATCATGCCATTCAGATGACATTGTCATTACATCTGGTGCGCTGGATGCTCTAAATTTGTCTTTACAGGCACTCACCCAACCGGGTGATTATATTCTTTTGCAGGAAACCGTATTTTATGGGGCCTGGCAGGCTGCTGAAAGACTGGGACTAAATGTCATTACTCTTCCTGATGATCTTGAACGTGGTTTTGATCTGAAAGCTTTTGAAAAAGTCCTGAAACAATATCCGATCAAAGTCTGCTGGCTGATGTTGAACGCACAGAACCCGATTGGTTATACAGTTTCTGCAGGAATCAAAGAAAATATTGCACAGTGCTTAGCTCAGTATCAGGTGCATCTGATTGAAGATGACGTTTATCAGGAACTGAACTTTGGCAAGGAAAAACCAGTGCCAGTGAAATATTTTGACCAGGAAAATATGGTGCTGCACTGTGGTTCATTTTCTAAAACACTAGGCATGGGTGCTCGGGTCGGCTGGGTCTTTACAGGCCCATATTCCAATGCCATTCAACATCTACAGTTGATGAGTACCCTGAGTGTGAGTCCGCTTTTACAGAATACATTGGTAGATTTTGTTGCGCATCATCATTATGAAAAGCATTTGCGTAGTTTGCGCCGTCATTTAAATCAGAACAAAAAACGTTTTTATCAGGAACTCAAAGCCAGATTACCTGAAGACTGTAAGATTCACTATTATCCAACGGGCTATTTTTTGTGGGTAGAGCTGCCTGAAGATATGGATTCGCAGCAGCTCTATACAGATTTGCTTGAACAGAAGATTTCCATTGCACCGAGTCTGCTGTTCAGGCCTAAACATGCAGCACAGAACTTTATTCGATTAAATTGTTCTTTTGAATGGACAGATGAACTTGCTCAAGCTGTAGAACAGATCATCGATCAAATTGAACACAATAAAAAAGCGTAAACTGGGTTCACGCTTTTCAAAATATAATCTGAGAAGTATTAAAAGCTATAGATCGCAACGGCGTTAATCCGGTTATCTTCACCCTTAGTGCTACCATTCGTGGCTGCACCTAATGCTTCACGTTCACCATATACATATTCAAAACCAAAGCTGAGTGGCTTGGAAGGGTTATAAAATACATTGGCCCATGCCTGCCAAAGGTCCTTGTTAATTGCTGTTGGATTCGCGGTAGCAGTAACATATCCATTATCTTGCTCGAAATTCATATAACCATAGCCCAAGGTACCACGTAACTTGTCATTAAACTGCTGGGTTAAACCGACAGTAATCGAGTCGAACTCACTCTGTAAAAGATCCCCGTTCGTCGCTCTGACTACACCAGGATTAGCATAAGACACAAAGCTGCTATCCCCTTTGACATGATAATAGTCGGCTTTTAAAGTAATACTGGGTACGACTTCATATTTTGCACCAAGTCCTACACCCCATGCCATTTTTTCATCTCCATTGACACGCTTTTCATTCCCCATGGCACGGGCACTGACGGAAAGATTATCAGCAAACTTATGATTTAGACGTACTGTCAAAGCCGGTAAACGCTGTTTAATACCAATAATGGTTCCATCTTTTGGATCTTCTACTGCAAGGACCAGATTGGTAGCAGGACTAAAGGTACTGGTATGACGAACCTGAGGCGTACGCTTTACTGCACCACCTGCATAAGCTAAAGCATCTACAGTTTCTGGCATATAATCCGGTATAGCAAAGTTTGACCAGGTCTGACCAATCAGCCAGTTGGCATAACTCATATAAGCATGACGGATACGTAAATTATCCAGACTTGCGCCACCCAGGAAATCTACTTCAACTTTAGCACTCAGGGCTTTGTCCCCAGCACCTACAGGGGCTTTAAAGTCCATCCCTAGACGGGTTGCAGAAAGTGTTGATTTGAACTCATCACTGCGCTCGCCTACACCCTCAAGTGGAACAGCATTAATCTGGTTGTACATACGTGTAGCTGCACCGCCTTCAGCCTGATAAGAGGCATCGGCACGGACATTCCCGTAAAGATTGAATTCAGCACCACTAGCAAGTTTCATCACAGGTTTGGCTGCTGGTGCTATAGCTGCCGGTGTTGTTGCCTGTGCTGTATATGTAACTTGTCGAGACTGTTGCTGTTCAAGCATGGCACGCAAGGCTTTGACTTCCTGACGTAACTGCTCGATTTCATCCTGACTGGATTGAGCTGTGCTTTGCGCTATAGCTGACAGGCTGATACCGCCTATACTTATTGCCATCATGCTCATCAAAACTTTATGTTTGAAGGTTGAATTGTTGATTGATTGTTGATTAGTGAATTGCGACATGTTCATCCTAAACTCGCTTTTTTATTATGCAATTTAATTCCAGTAACCGGTCACCACCATTTATGATGGTGACCTATTCCATTGAAATATTTAACTTATTAACTGATATTTTCTTTATTAATTCGCTTCTTTGGCAAGTATGGCTTCGCCCGATTCAGAGGTTTCAAGGACTTCACCATCTACAGAAGCTTTCAGGTTCACCAGAAAAATGGCCAGCGCTGCAATCACGCCCGGAATCGCGATGGCAAAGAAGTTCATTTGGTGTGGTAGTTCCATTGTCAGCAATGCACCTGTCAAAACGGGCCCAACGATGGCACCAATACGACCAATTCCCGATGCCCAACCCATTCCGGTAGAACGCACAGTAGATGGGTAATATTGTGCAACAAAGGTATATAACAAGATCTGTGAACCGATCGTTGCAGCACCAGCGATTGCAATCAGGGTATAAAGTACAAACTGCGGGCTGTTAAAACCAAGCAGAATTAAGGCAGATGCGCCACACAGGAACATAATGGTCAGCACTTTTTTGATATGGAATTTATCAGCCAGATAACCCCCGCCAATTGCGCCAATCATGCCGCCAATATTCAAGGCGAACAGGAAGATCATACTAGCACCCAATGAGTAACCCGCCTGAATCATCAGCTTTGGTAACCAGCTTCCCAATGCATACACCATCAATAGACACATAAAGAAAGCAATCCAGAACATGAAGGTACTGAATGTACGACCTTTCTGAAATAATGCTTTTAATGGTGCTTCATCACCCTTTTTCACTTCATTCAGGACAAATTGAGAATTTTCTGTAATATCTTGAGCAGGTGAAATCTTTTTAATGATGTTTCGTGCTTCTACAGTCTGATTTTTGACGGTTAGATACATCAACGATTCAGGCAGGAATTTCCAGATTAACGGTAAAGCCAATAAAGGAACACCGGCAATATAGAACATGATCTGCCAGCCAAACTGTGGTACCAGCCATGCACCTAAAAGTGCAGACGTCATACCGCCAATCGCATAACCACTAAACATCAGGGCAACCAAAGTGCTACGGATACGTTTTGGCGCATATTCGGTCATTAGCGCTACAACGTTTGGCATAACTCCGCCAATGCCAAGACCAGCCAGAAAACGTAAAATTCCAAACTCTACCGGTGAGCTGGCGAATGGCCCCAGGAAGGTAAATCCGCTAAAAATTGCCACACAGAGCATAATCGTTTTCTTACGCCCGATTTTGTCGGACAGCGTGCCGAAACTCATGGCACCAAACATCATGCCGAACAAGGCAGTACTAGCTAACATCCCTGCTTGTACCGCTGTTAAAGACCATTCCTGCATTAATAATGGTAAGGCTACTCCATAAATCACCAGGTCATAGCCATCAAAAATAATAATGATCAAACACCAGATCAGAACACCCCAGTGAAATGGTGTAAATTTCGCTTCATCAATTAATGTATTGATATTGACTTTGGTTGCTTCCATCTTTGCCTCCTGCAAATGCAACGTTCCAATTAATGGAGCAACAATGCAGCATGGCTGGATAAATGTCCAAAACCGAATATATCTATATCTATACCTTCAAAGTTGTTTACAGGCAGAATCGACCTTCCAGGACCGATGTTTTCATCATAAATCGGGTTTGCTGGCTGAAATACCTGGTTTTTATATAGGTTTAGGGTATGAAAGAACCTAAAAGGTTGAATGTCAGAGCACTTTGATCAGCAATCAAACAAAATAGGTATAAAAGGAGGATTTAAAATTTTCTTCTATATCAAAATTTCCCGATTGCACTAAAGTCGTAGATCACTGCATACTTTTTTTAGAGGGTAAGGAGAAAATTCCGCCCAAGCCTTAAACTTAAGTCTAAGGCGCGGTATATTCAGGGATAAATTCATGTCTAAAAACTGTTTCTATCATATTTAATTGCTTCCAAATCATACACTTGGTAAATACAATCAAATAAGGACATGATATCTTCACTCTCGTCCATATTGCGCATAGTCAGAAAAACCGGGCTGACTGCGCTCTCGTCCAGAATCGGGATATAGTTAAGGTGAGCTAACTGAATCGAATGAGCACTTTCCGGTACAATACATACACCCTCACCCGCTGCGACCAGTCCCAGCGCCAGCTGGATTTCCCTTACAATTCGGACATGTTGTGGTTCCAGATTATATTCTGAAAATAATCCCTGTACCTGGGTGGCGAAACTTGGAGAGGTATGGTTAGGATAGAGAAATAATTTTTCATCAACAATATCAGCAAGATATATCCCTTTATTATGGGAAGATAAAGGATGGCTGGAATGTACACCGAGTACCAGACGTTCTTCACGCAACAGTACCCGCTTTAATGCCGGATCAGAAATACGTAAACGCCCAAAGCCAACATCTATACGCCCTTCTTTCAGTGCCTTAACCTGTTCCATGGTGGTCATTTCCACCAGTTCAATTTTCAGGTGTGGCTGTTGCTGCCTATATAAGTAGACAATGCGCGACAGCAATCCATAAAGCAGAGATCCAACAAAACCCATGGTAACCGTGCGTTCCACCATACCAATACGCCTGGTCATGGACTTCACTTCTTCAGCATTGGCCAGAATTTTTACCGCATGCTGGTAGAAAAAATAACCAGCCTGAGTGGTTTTAAGTGGTCGACTGCCACGCTCAAATAACGCAATACCAAGTTCTGCCTCAAGATTTTGAATCTGACGGCTTAATGGGGGCTGGGCAATAAAAAGTTTCTCTGCAGCTTTAGTAAAACTTTGCTCTTCAACTACTGCTACAAAATACCTTAAATGTCTGAGCTCCATAACGTGCATACCTTTTAAATATAATAAAATGCAAAAATGGTCTTCGACAGCCATTTATGATTCTTTTAAGGTATATCAAGTCAAAGCATTAAAGCAAGAATGTGAACCCGTATTATGTATAAGTCAGTTGAAACCTTGCTGGTAGAAATTCCAACCATTCGTCCTCACAAGATGGCAGTGGCGACGATGCAAACCCAGACCCTGGTATTGGTCAAAATCACCACTGAAGATGGTTACATCGGTTGGGGTGAAGCAACAACTATCGGTGGCTTAGGTTATGGTGATGAAAGCCCTGAAAGTGTCAAAGTAAATATTGATACTTATTTTGTACCGCTTTTAAAAACATTATCAGGCTTAAATGTTGCACAGACATTACAAGCAATCAAAAAAAATATTAATGGCAACCGTTTTGCGAAATGTGCCATTCAAACTGCCCTGCTGGATATTCAGGCGCAGCGTTTAGGTTTACCACTTTCTGAACTTCTAGGCGGTCGTTTACGTGATGGCGTACCGGTCCTCTGGGTACTGGCTTCTGGGGATACTGAAAAAGACATTGCTGAAGCACAAAAGATGCTGGCTGCAAAACGCCATAACTTCTTCAAGCTAAAAATCGGTTCACGTCCAGTAGAAGCAGATGTTGAACATGTTCTGGCAATTAAAAAAGCCTTAGGCAATGACGTTTCTATTCGTGTCGATGTGAACCGTGCCTGGTCAGAGCTAGATGCGATTAAGGGCATTACTCTACTACAGGAAGGTGGCGTTGACCTGATTGAACAGCCTTGTGCTATTGACAATATTGATGCCATGCAACGTCTGACCCGTCGCTTTGATATTGCCATTATGGCCGATGAATCACTGATGGGGCCAAGCACTGCCTATAAGCTGGCTCGTACTAATGCAGCTTCTGTATTTGCAGTTAAAGTGGCGCAATCAGGTGGTTTGCTGGAAGGCCGTGATGTCGCAACAGTAGCTAACCTTGCAGGGATTGACCTGTATGGTGGCACCATGCTGGAAGGTTCAGTAGGAACAATTGCATCCGCTCACCTGTTCTCGACCTTTGAGAATCTGGCCTATGGTACTGAACTATTCGGCCCGCTACTGCTGACAGAAGAAATTCTGAAAACACCACTGCAATATCAGAATTTTGAGCTGCATCTACCGCAAGGTGCCGGTCTGGGCATTCAGCTGGATGAAGACAAGATCGACAATTTACGCCGTAAATAAGCAATTAGATTGAGGAGTGAGACATGCTGTTTCATGTACGTATGGATGTAAATATCCCGCTGGATATGCCTGCCGAGAAAGCCAACGAAATCAAGGCTGTTGAAAAAGCCTATTCACAGGATTTACAGCGCCAAGGTAAATGGCGCCATATCTGGCGCATCACAGGCCAGTATTCAAACATCAGTATTTTTGATGTGGAAAGTAACGAAGAGCTGCACAACATTTTGCAGGGCTTACCACTGTATCCATATATGGATATCGAAATCATGGCACTAAACCGCCACCCTTCTTCAATCCGGGAAGATGACACCTGATCACAATGACCGAGACCTGGAACATGCCAGGTCGGTCAAATCTGAACACATCCGATGAGGGTATTCAGAGGGTAATTAACAAAGGACTGTGGCAGCCAAGTTTCAGCCATAAGGATTGAAACAACAGCCACCAATAAACAGACATACTTAAGGAGCAATAGTATGAACCGTCAACAAATTGATGCATTAGTTAAACAAATGAACGTGGATACAGCCACAGGTCCTGTAGACGAGCGTGTCCAGCAAATCGTTGTGCGCCTGCTAGGTGACCTTTTCCAGGCGATCGAAGATCTTGATATTTCTCAGTCAGAACTGTGGAAAGGTCTGGAATACTTTACCGATGCCGGTCAAGCTAATGAATTGGGCCTACTGGCTGCAGGCTTGGGTCTGGAACACTACTTAGACTTACGTGCTGATGAAGCAGATGCCAAAGCAGGTATTACTGGCGGTACGCCACGTACGATTGAAGGTCCGTTATATGTGGCGGGTGCTCCTGAATCTGTCGGCTTTGCCCGTATGGATGATGGCTCTGAAGAAGGCAAAATTCCGACACTGATCATTGAAGGTACAGTTAAAGATACTGACGGCAATATCATTGAAGGTGCCAAAGTTGAAGTTTGGCATGCCAACAGTCTGGGTAACTACTCATTCTTTGACAAGTCACAGTCTGACTTTAACCTACGCCGTTCTATTTTCAGCGACCAGGATGGTAAATATGTGGCTTTAACCACTATGCCAGTAGGTTATGGCTGTCCTCCAGAAGGCACGACTCAATTCGTACTGGACAAATTAGGCCGTCACGGTAACCGTCCATCACACGTGCATTACTTCGTTTCTGCACCGGGTTACCGCAAGCTGACAACTCAGTTCAACATCGAAGGCGACCAGTACCTGTGGGATGACTTTGCATTCGCTACTCGTGAAGGCCTGGTTGCAACTGCGGTTGATGTAACTGATGAAGCTGAAATTGCAAAACGTGGTTTGAAAGGTCCTTTCAAACATATTCAATTTGATATTGAACTTGTGAAAGAAAAAGCAGACGCACCTTCTACTGAAGTTGATCGTCGCCGCGCAAGCGCTTAATGCAAAATGGATTCGGGGTGTAATCATTAGATTCATCCCGATGACTTCCCCTCCTTGGAAAGTCGGAGAACGGACATGCCTCGTATTCCTGTAATTAACACCAGTCATCTTGATCGTATTGATGAGCTTCTAGTTGACGATTTTGAATCTGGTGAATTTAAACTTCACCGGTCTGTATTCACAGACCAAGCTCTGTTTGACCTGGAGATGAAATACATCTTTGAAGGCAACTGGGTTTATCTTGCACATGAAAGCCAGATTCCAAACAATAACGACTTCTATACTACCTATATTGGTCGTCAGCCGATCATCATTGCACGTAACCGTCAAGGTGAACTGAATGCCATGATCAATGCCTGTTCGCATCGCGGTGCACAATTGTGCCGTAACAAGAAAGGCAATAAAGCAACTTATACTTGCCCATTCCATGGCTGGACATTTAATAACTCAGGTAAGTTATTAAAAGTCAAAGATCCGGCTGAAGCGGGTTATTCAGACTGCTTTAACAAAGACGGTTCACATGACCTGAAAAAGGTTGCCCGTTTTGAAAACTATAAAGGTTTCCTGTTCGGCAGCTTGAATCCGGATGTTCCTTCTCTGGAAGAATACCTGGGCGAAGCGACCAAAATCATTGACATGATCGTGGGTCAGTCTGAGCAAGGCCTGGAAGTTTTACGTGGTTCTTCGACTTATACCTATGAAGGTAACTGGAAGTTGACTGCTGAAAACGGTGCCGATGGTTATCACGTGTCTGCAGTACACTGGAACTATGCTGCAACGACTCAGCAACGTAAAGAAAAAGAAGCTGGCGATAACATCCGTGCTATGAGCGCAGGTTCATGGGGCAAGCAAGGCGGTGGTTCTTACGGCTTTGAACACGGTCATATGCTGCTTTGGACGCAATGGGCTAACCCGGAAGACCGTCCTAACTTTGCCAAGAAAGATGAATACACTGCGCAATATGGCGAAGCTATGGCGAAGTGGATGATCGAACGTTCACGTAACTTGTGTATCTATCCAAACGTTTACTTCATGGATCAGTTCGGTTCACAAATCCGTGTCTTACGCCCGATTTCTGTCGATAAGACTGAAGTGACGATTTACTGTATCGCGCCTGTAGGCGAAGAGCCTGAAGCACGTACTCGTCGTATCCGTCAGTATGAAGATTTCTTTAATGCTTCAGGTATGGCGACACCAGACGATCTTGAAGAATTCCGAGCTTGTCAGGCAGGTTACGCAGGTATCGCGCTGAAATGGAATGACATGTGCCGTGGTTCTAAGCACTGGATCCAAGGCCCGGACGATGCAGCCAACGAAATTGGTTTAAAACCAAAACTGTCTGGTATTAAAACTGAAGATGAAGGCCTATACCTGGCTCAGCACCAGTACTGGCTAGAACTGATCAAAAAAGGCATCGCGACTGAAAAAGAAATTGCAGCATCTACTGAAGGAGAAAAACGCATGAGCGACATCACTTTAGAAAATATTGCGCAGTTCCTGTATCAGGAAGCCCGCTTTTTAGATGATGAACAATGGGATGACTGGTTGACGTGTTATGCCCCTACTGCGTCTTTCTGGATGCCAGCCTGGGATGACGACGACAAACTGACTACAGATCCACAGTCTGAAATCTCGTTGATTTACTATCCAGACCGTCAAGGTTTAGAAGACCGTGTGTTCCGTATCAAGACTGAACGTTCATCTGCAACCATGCCGGATACCCGTACCAGCCATAACATCAGCAATATTGAACTTGTTGAACGTGATGGCGACAAGGTCACTGTACGTTTTAACTGGAATACCTTGAGTTTCCGTTACAAAAACAGCTACAGCTACTTCGGTATGTCACGTTATGAAATCGATTTTTCAGGCGATAAACCACAAATTTTAAGCAAATACGTGGTACTGAAAAATGATTACATCAATCAGGTTATCGACATCTATCACCTTTAAGACTGTTTTTATTACAGCCAGGTAAAACCTTTCAGCCAGATGGAAAATTGGCTGAAAGGTCCAGTTACAAAGATTTATATAGGATATTCAGCCATGTCAAACCACAATGTTGCACTTCAATTTGAAGATGGCGTTACACGTTTTATTTCTGTTGCCCAAGGCGAGACCCTGTCTGATGCAGCTTACCGTCAAAAGATCAATATTCCTTTGGACTGCCGTGATGGTGCTTGTGGAACGTGTCGTGCGTTTTGTGAATCAGGTTCATTTGACATGCCTGAAGAAACTTATATTGAAGATGCATTAACCCCAGAAGAAGCAGCTGAAGGCTACATTCTTGCTTGCCAATGTAAACCGACCTCAGACGCCGTATTTCAGATCCAAGCTTCTTCGGAAGTATGTAAAACTGAAATTCACGCATTCCAGGGTACTTTGGCGCGTGTCGAAAACCTGTCTGACTCGACCATTACCTTTGATATTCAGTTAGATGAAGGTCAACCAGACATTCACTTCCTTGCTGGTCAATATGTGAACGTGGGTATTCCAGGTACAACTGAAACCCGTTCTTATTCATTCAGCTCTAAACCAGGCAACCGTTTAACCGGCTTTGTGGTACGTAACGTACCGAACGGTAAAATGAGTGAGTTCTTGAGTGCCAATGCCCAAGCTGGCGACAAGATGACCTTTACTGGTCCATTTGGTAGCTTCTACCTGCGCCCTGTGACCCGTCCAGTATTGATGCTGGCGGGTGGTACAGGTATTGCACCATTCATGTCGATGCTGCAAGTGCTGGAAGAAAAAGGTTCAGAACATCCAGTGCGTTTAGTATTTGGTGTGACCAATGATTTCGACTTGGTAGCGATTGAAAAACTGAATGAACTACAAGAAAAATTCTTATGGTTCGAATACCGTACAGTGGTTGCTAACCCGGAATCGGCACATGAGCGTAAAGGCTATGTGACCGGTCATATCGAAAACGAATGGCTGAATAGCGGCGACGTAGACATCTACCTATGTGGTCCAGTACCAATGGTAGAAGCGGTTCGCGGCTGGTTAGATGCTGAAGGCGTTAAACCTGCAAGCTTCCTGTTTGAAAAATTCTCTGCCAACTAATAGAGGGAATTTGTTCAATGTCTAACCGTCAAAGATTTGAAAATAAAGTTGTAATCGTGACCGGTGCCGCGCAAGGCATCGGTCGCGGTGTCGCGCTGCAAGTGGCGAGCGAAGACGCCCAAGTCGTCATGGCTGACCTTTCCCCTTATGTAGAAGAAGTTCTGGCTGAAATTGAAGCGACTGGCGGTGATGCGATTACGGTCAAAGCCAATCTGGAAACGTTTGCCGGTGCTCAATCAGTCGTTGAAAAAGCGCTAGAAACCTATGGCCGTGTCGATGTCCTGATCAACAACGTCGGTGGCGCGATCTGGATGAAACCTTTCGAAGAATTTTCTGAAGAGGAAATTATCAAGGAAGTGAACCGTTCATTGTTCCCGACCATGTGGTGCTGCCGCGCAGTATTGCCGGAAATGCTGAAAAACCAGAAAGGCACCATTGTAAACGTTTCATCTATTGCCACCTGTGGTATTAACCGTATTCCTTACTCAGCCTCTAAAGGCGGCATCAATGCCCTGACCAAATCGCTGGCTTTTGCACATGCGAAAGATGGTATTCGTGTTAATGCCGTGGCAACCGGTGGAACTGAAGCGCCACCACGTAAAGTGCCACGTAACACGGCCCCATTGTCTGAACAAGAACAGGTATGGATGCAGGAAGTGGTTGATCAAACCATTGATCGTACCTTCCTCGGCCGTTACGGCACCATTCAAGAACAAGTCAATGCCATTTTATTCCTGGCATCTGACGATGCGTCATATGTGACAGGTACAGTTGTTCCTGTCGGCGGTGGTGATCAGGGTTAGCCTGATCATCTTTTTTTACAGGAGCATTGCCAGACTTGCACGGAGGCAAATAATGAGTCACCTGTTAGATACCTTAAGAAAAGACTGGTCCCTATCAGCCACAGTTGCAGGATTTTTAGCTGTACTGATTTCCTATGCCGGTCCTTTAATCATCTTCTTCCAGGCAGCCCAACAGGCTCAAGTGTCCAATGCCATGATGATTTCATGGATTTGGGGCATTTCTATTGGCGCAGCCGTTGCCGGTATCTTCCTTTCAATTAAATTCAAAGTTCCGGTGGTCACCGCCTGGTCGGCACCCGGAACGGCTTTATTAGTCACGCTGTTTCCCGATATTTCGCTCAATGAAGCGGTTGCTGCCTATATCACCTCTGCTGTGGTGATTTTTTTCATTGGGATCACCGGTTATTTCGACAAATTGCTGTCCTGGATTCCTCAGGAAGTGGCTGCCGGGATGATGGCGGGGATTTTACTGCAGTTTGGTTTAGGGTTGTTTACCGCGACCGATACCATGCCCTATATCGTCTTTGGCATGCTGGCGGTATTTTTACTGGCCAAGCGTTTCAGTCCACGCTATGCCATGGTCTGGGTGCTGGTTGCTGGTGTGGTTTTAAGCATGCTCCTGGGCAAGATTAACCCGGTCACGGCAGATTTCAGTCTGGCGATTCCGCAATTTATTGCGCCGGAATGGACCTGGAACTCGACCCTTAACCTGGCCTTACCGCTGATTTTAGTCAGCCTGTCTGGTCAGTTTCTACCGGGGATGGCCATTTTAAAGCTCAGTGGCTACGACACGCCAGCTAAACCCATTATTACCACCACCAGTATCGCTTCGCTGGCGGTAGCATGCGTTGGCGGGATCACCATTGTACTGGCCTCGATTACCGCTGCGCTGTGCATGGGCAAAGACGCACATGAACTGAAAGAAAAGCGCTATATCGCCGGGATTGCCAATGGTCTGTTCTACATTTTAGGCGGTTTATTCGCCGGCAGCATTGTCATGCTATTTAGCCTGATGCCTAAGGAATTAATTGCCGCTTTGGCAGGACTGGCATTACTGGGTGCGATTGCCACCAACATTTCCGTGGCCATGGGCAAAGAGTCGCAACGTGATGCAGCGCTGATCACCTTTTTAGCGACTGCTTCCGGCATGCATTTCTTGGGACTGAGTTCAGTCTTTTGGGGAATTTGCATTGGCCTGGTAGCGCATTTTCTGCTGTCACAGAAAAACCGTAACGCAGTTCCGGTTACAGCATCAGATTCAAAACGAGTTTAAAGACATCCATCAGTTTAGGATATGTAAGGACCAGATTATGATAGATAAAAGTTCATTATCATTGAAAGAAGCACTCTCCCAGATCAAGGACGGTTCTACCATTATGATCGGTGGTTTCGGTACAGCGGGTCAGCCTGCTGAACTGATTGATGGTCTGATCGAATTGGGTATTAAAAACCTGATTATTGTCAACAATAATGCCGGTAATGGCGATTACGGTCTGGCGAAACTGCTTAAAGCGGGCGCTGTGCGTAAAATTATCTGTTCTTTCCCGCGTCAGTCTGATTCCTGGGTATTTGACGAACTCTATCGTGCAGGCAAGATCGAACTGGAACTGGTGCCGCAAGGTAATCTGGCTTGCCGTATTCAGGCGGCTGGTATGGGCTTAGGTCCAATCTATACCCCTACCGGTTTTGGTACTTTGCTGGCTGAAGGCAAACCGACCATGAACTATGAAGGTAAAGACTACGTTTTAGAAAATCCAATTAAAGCTGACTTTGCTTTAATTAAGGCCCATCAGGGCGACCGTTGGGGCAATCTAGTGTACCGTAAATCTGCACGTAACTTCGGCCCAATCATGGCAATGGCAGCAGATGTGACCATTGCTCAAGTTTCTGAAGTGGTTGAACTGGGTGCACTGGATCCAGAGCACATCATCACTCCGGGAATTTTTGTTCAACACGTTGTTCAAGTTAAACCTGCACAATAATTGGCATCGGAGATAAATAATGAGCTATAGCAAACTGACCCGTGACCAGATCGCTGAACGTGTGGCACAAGATATTCCTGATGGTGCTTATGTGAACCTGGGTATCGGCCTGCCAACCAAAATTTCCAGCTACCTGCCAAGCGATAAAGATGTCTTTCTGCATTCTGAAAATGGCCTGCTGGCTTTCGGTCCTCCTCCTGCTGAAGAAGACCGCGATCCTGAGCTGATCAATGCCGGCAAAGAATTCGTAACTTTACTTGAAGGCGGTTCTTTCTTCCATCACGGCGATTCTTTCGCAATGATGCGTGGCGGTCACTTAGACATCGCCGTACTAGGTGCTTTCCAGGTCGCTGAAAATGGTGATCTGGCGAATTGGCATACTGGTGCTCCTGATGCAATTCCTGCAGTCGGCGGTGCAATGGATCTGGCTGTGGGTGCGAAAAAAGTCTTTATCACCACAGATCACGTGACCAAAAAAGGCGAGCCAAAAATTGTGGCTGAGCTTTCCTATCCAGCTACAGGCCTGAAATGTGTCGATCGTATCTATACCGACCTTTGTGTGATTGATGTCACGTCTGAAGGCATGAAAGTGATTGAGAAGGTTGAAGGTCTTTCATTTGAAGAATTGCAGTCTATGACCGGTGCCAAACTGATTGATGCGACTCAATCAACTTAAGGGGAAGTCCCTCCTTTATTAAAGGAGGGATTTAGGGAGGATTTTTTGAAGAATAAAATTACTTCATTAAATCCCTCCCAACCTCCCTTTAAAAAGGGAGGAGTTTTCTTCTTTTAAATATGTGAGCAAATACACAATGAAAAACGCATATATTATCGATGCCATCCGTACTCCATTCGGCCGTTATGCCGGTGGCCTCGCGCCTGTCCGTGCAGATGATTTAGGTGCTGTACCAATCAAAGCCTTGATGGAACGCAATCCATCGGTAAACTGGGAACAGGTCGATGACGTGATCTATGGCTGTGCCAACCAGGCGGGTGAAGATAACCGTAACGTCGGTCGCATGTCATCCCTGCTTGCAGGTGTGCCTTATCAGGTGCCGGCAACGACCGTGAACCGCCTGTGTGGTTCATCGATGGATGCAGTCGCAATGGCAGCACGGGCGATTAAAGCCGGTGAAGCTAATCTGATTATTGCCGGTGGTGTAGAAAGCATGTCGCGTGCTCCATTCGTGATGGGTAAATCTGAATCTGCTTATGGCCGTAGCCAGAAGATTGAAGACACCACCATGGGCTGGCGTTTTATCAATCCGAAACTAAAAGAAATGTACGGCGTAGAAACCATGCCACAAACCGCTGAAAACCTGGCGGAACAGTTCAACATCAACCGTGAAGATCAGGACAAGTTTGCCCTGACCAGCCAGCAACGTACCGCAGCAGCGCAGGCCAAAGGTTTCTATAAAAATGAAATCATTCCTGTGGTGATTCCGCAGCGTAAAGGCGATCCGATCGTTGTCGATACTGATGAACATCCACGTGCTTCAACCACAGCAGAGGCATTGGCAAAACTGAAACCAGTGGTGAAAGCAGACGGTACGGTGACTGCAGGTAATGCTTCAGGGATTAACGATGGTGCGGCTGCTCTTTTAATCGCATCTGATGAAGCGGTTGCTCAACACGGCTTAAAACCACGTGCCAAAATTATTGGTTCAACAGTTGTTGGTGTTGAACCACGCATCATGGGCTTTGGTCCTGCACCTGCCATCAAGAAACTATTGTCGCAAACCGGTCTGACTTTAGAGCAGATGGATGTGATCGAGCTGAATGAAGCTTTTGCTGCTCAAGCACTGGCATGTACCCGTAACTTGGGTATCGAAGATGGTTCAGAGAAAGTCAATCCAAATGGCGGTGCGATTGCTTTGGGTCATCCACTTGGTGCATCTGGCGCGCGTCTGGTGACGACTGCACTGAACCAGCTTGAACAAACCGGTGGTCAATATGCGCTGTGTTCAATGTGTATCGGTGTCGGTCAAGGCATTGCTTTGATTATTGAACGTGTTTAATCCTCATTCAAAGTCCCCCTTCTTGCGCTTCAGCTTAAAGCAGTGCTTAAGCCTTGCTCAGGGGGATTTAGGGGGATTTATAAGATTAAGGATTTAAAAATGCCAACATTTACATCAAATAATGCACAAATTAATTACCAGACTTTTAGTGATGCTGCAAAACCTGCACTGGTTTTCTCAAATTCACTGGGTACGAACTTCAAAATGTGGCAACCACAAATTGATTTTTTCCAGCAAGATTTCTTTGTGATTTGCTACGACACCCGTGGTCACGGTGCTTCATCTGCACCACAAGGCCCATATAGCATTGATCAACTTGGTCAAGATGTGGTGAATCTGCTTGATCATTTAAATATTGAAAAAGCAGCTTTCTGCGGTATTTCAATGGGCGGCTTAACCGGTCAATGGTTGGCGATTAACCGCCCAGAACGCTTTAATCAGGTGGTGGTGTGCAATACCGCAGCAAAAATCGGTCAGGAACAGGCCTGGAATGACCGTGCTGCACTGGTTCGTGAACAAGGCTTGGCTCCGATTGCATCAACTGCAGCATCACGCTGGTTTACTGAACCCTTTATTCAAAGCAACGCAACAGTGGTGAATAACCTTCAAAACGACCTTGGGGCTGGCAGCCCGGAAGGTTATGCAAGCTGTTGTGAAGCTTTGGCTAAAGCGGATGTTCGTGAACAACTGCAAGACATTACTGTGCCTGTCTTAGTGGTTGCAGGTCAGCAAGACCCTGTAACGACTGTAGCTGATGGTCAGTATATGGTTGATCGTATTGCCAACAGCCAACTATTTGAAATCAATGCATCGCATATTTCAAATATCGAACAACCTGAAGCCTTTAATCAGGCGGTGCAAAAATTTATTGCAGCTTAAAAGCACATTGTAATAATAGAAAAGCCACTGTTAGTCAGTGGCTTTTTTCTGGATCAAATTAAATAAGAATTAAGCCCAAATCACTAAGATTGCTGCAATCACCACCAGCACCAGTCCCCAATGTTCAGCCTTGGCCAGTTTATCTTTAAAGAAATACGCCGAGATCAGCATACTAAATAAAATCTCGATCTGCCCTAAGGTTTTCACCACCGGTACACTCATCATGCTCATGGCAGTAAACCAACCAAGGGATGCTGTGAAACTACAAAAGCCTACTTTCATAGTCAGTCCCATACGTTCGCGCATAGCGACGAGTGTTTTACGGCTAAATAGGCTTAGGTAAATGAGCATACTGATGCATTGGAAGCCAATGACTGAAATCAATACCCAAGATGCACGGTGTAATACAGGTAAATTAGTTAATTCTAGACTGGCTTCACGAACCAATAATGAAGTAATAGCAAAACAAAGCCCACTACCTACCCCAATCATCAGTGTTTTAGCAGATAGTCCACTCAGTTGATTACCTTTACTCAGTAAAAATACTGCATAACCGCCAATGAGTACGCCAATCCAAGCTAAGAGCGATAAGTGATCTGATAGAAAAGCCACGCCAATAATCGCGGCTAAGATGGCTTCACTCTTGGCAAGTCCGACACCAATTGCATAATTTTTTTGTTTAAACAGTTGCACCATCAGTACAGTGGCAAGAATTTGGCTCACTCCTGCAATGAAAATATATATCCAATACTTTGCAGTAAAATGAACTACTTCTATGACTGGGTAAAAATGGTACAGCAGTTGGATATAGATAAATGCAAGTGGAAAACCAAACAAGAAACGCGCAAGCGTTACACCCCAGACGTCAACAGTCGAACTCAGTTGTTTTTGAAATGCATTACGCCATGCCTGCATGAATGCAGCCATTAAGGTAAAGAAGATCCAACTGATTGCCATGTCTCATCTGCTGTTAGGTTAAAAGTGAAATAATTTTAAGCCTTTGCAGATGAGATGACTAATTAAAAAAGGGTTTGAAGTTGATAGCGGAAAGTTTGGATTGTAATTTGTTAACAGGACTAAACTAAAATTTTAATATCCAAAAAATCAGTTTAATATTTAACGTTAGCCATCCTTGCTTTTAATGATATTTACAACACTTGACAATTGATCTAAACCTTCAAAAGTATGAGGAATTTTATCATCGGAAGTAACAAGTGGTGAAAAAATTATAGATTCAAACTTATCAAATCCATCAGGATGTTTCTTTTTTAATTCAGATGCTGAATCAGCATAACCTTGAATAAATCGACATAAAGTTAATCGCAAATCAAGCTGTAATAACTGTGATTGAATTGAACGCATTGTTTGCAAAACAATTTTAAAAAAATATAGAAGTAAAAATACCAATAAAGTAAAAGGTACAGTCAATGCTATAAGAGAAACTATATCTATTGTGTTTTTCTCAATTATAATTTCACGAATACTATTAATTTCATAACCTAAAGCTATCAAAATACTTGCTGCAAGTGATAATAACCCGCATCTAGCCCACCATAATTCATTTACTTTTTTCTTGTGAAGTTCATTAAATCCGTCAAATATACCGACAAAGTTAAAAGCATCTTTATAACTCTTTAAAGAATTATGCCATTTTTCAACCTCTGCAGTTTGCTCTGTCAGTGTACTTTGCCACTCATTAACCTTAGAGGTAATTGAACTTATATTTTTATTTAAATCATTTAAGTTTTGTATTTCATTAGATAGATAAATTTCTTGAATTAGTGCAAATGGGATATCTCGTTCAGCATATTGTATATATCTTTTATATTTTTCATGATCATAAAAATATTCACTTACGAAACTGGATAAACTACCTACTTGAAAAGAAATTGATGGGTTAAAGCTGCCGATTCTAAATTTTATTTCTGAAAAATAAATATAGAATAGATTAAGAGCTAAACTTAGTAATTCAATTAAATCTCGATCTTCTTTAGAACTTCTATATTTATTTAGTTTCTCGACAATTTGTCTGACAAAATCAGAAACAGGTTGTGCTCTCGAATATTCAGTCAGTTGATCATAATTCCTTAAGTCAATATTAGGATTAAGCACTTGTTCAGCAGTAATAATATAAGGGGAAAGGATTTTGACGGTATCTGAATATTCTTCAGAATTTAGCTCTACCTTTTCAGATATAGCTGACAATTCCATCATAAGATTCTTAAAATTTTTACTTTCAAAATTAAATGACATCTGAGTTCTACTTTTCTTTAATTTTCATCTAAATTCTTATAATTCAAATACTAAAATAACTCTATACATTTGTCTATTCATAAAATTTTACCTCTTCTCAAAGATTCTAATCATTATGAGTAGAATCTTTGATACAAAACATTTAAAACAAGAAATACCTCTGCGCCATTGGCAATACTTCCGCAGGCTCACACGTCAATAACTTACCATCTGCACGAACTTCATAAATTTCAGGATCAACTTCCATCACAGGACAGTAAGTATTCAGCTTCATATCTTTCTTCTGAATATCCCGTGTGCTTTTACATGGACTAATCAACTTTTTCAAACCGAGTTTTTCATGGACGCCTGCTTCGATAGCCACTTGCGACAAGAAGGTAATGCAGGTGTTATGCACGCCTCTAGCATTGGCACCGAACATTGGACGATAATGCACAGGCTGCGGTGTTGGAATAGACGCATTAATATCGCCCATTGGCGCAGCTGCAATCATACCACCCTTAATAATCATGGATGGTTTTACCCCAAAAAACGCAGGTTTCCACAAGATTAAATCGGCAAGTTTACCCACTTCCACCGAACCAATTTCATGACTTAAACCATGGGTAATGGCAGGGTTAATCGTATATTTGGCGATATAACGCTTTACACGATTATTATCATGTGTGGCATTGTCACCCTCCAAAGGTCCACGCTGCACTTTCATTTTATGTGCGGTTTGCCATGTGCGAATCACCACTTCACCAACGCGCCCCATTGCTTGCGAGTCTGATGACATCATGGCAATTGCACCCAAGTCCTGCAAAATATCTTCCGCTGCAATAGTTTCACGGCGAATACGACTTTCCGCAAATGCCACATCTTCAGAAATTGCAGGGTCTAAATGATGGCACACCATCAACATATCCAAATGTTCATCAATCGTATTGATGGTATATGGACGGGTTGGGTTGGTCGAAGATGGCAATACGTTCGGCTGACCAATAGCTTTTAAAATATCAGGCGCATGTCCGCCACCAGCGCCTTCGGTATGGTAAGTATGAATAGTACGGTTTTTAAATGCTGCCAAAGTTTCTTCTAGAAAGCCGCTTTCATTTAGTGTGTCTGTATGAATCGCCACCTGTACATCATACTGATCTGCGACGGTTAAACAGTTATCAATAGCTGCAGGTGTTGAACCCCAATCTTCATGCAGTTTTAAACCGACCACACCCGCTTTAATTTGCTCGGCTATCGGCTCAGGCTGACTTAAATTTCCTTTACCGAGTAAACCAATATTCATCGGTAAATCATCAATGGCTTGTAGCATAGTCGAGATATGCCAAGGCCCCGGTGTCACGGTGGTTGCCGATGTGCCTGCCGCAGGTCCTGTACCACCGCCAATCATGGTGGTCACACCTGACATCAAAGCGGTTTCCACCTGTTGCGGGCAAATCCAGTGAATATGGGTATCCACACCGCCAGCAGTGAGAATCTGCCCCTCACCTGCAATGACTTCGGTTGCAGCACCCAATGGAATAGTAATATCAGGCTGAATATCAGGGTTGCCTGCTTTACCAATTTTCCAGATGCGGCCATTTTTCAAACCAACATCTGCTTTGACAATACCCCACCAATCGACAATCAGCGCATTGGTAATCACAGTATCAGCAACGTCATTGGCTAAAAGCTGAGATTGCCCCATTCCATCACGAATGACTTTACCGCCACCAAATTTAACTTCTTCACCGTATGTGGTGAGGTCTTGTTCCACTTCAATAAACAGTTCGGTGTCGGCTAAACGGACACGATCGCCAACCGTTGGACCAAACATTTCCGCATAAGCACGGCGTGACATTTTCATTTTATAAGTATTCCTTTAGTCCAACTTGCCCATGACCCGACCTGCAAAGCCATACACTTCGCGCTTACCGGCTAAAGCCACCAATTCAATATCACGGCTTTGTCCAGGCTCAAATCGAACGGCTGTTCCTGCTGCAATATTTAAGCGATAGCCATGGGCTTTTTCGCGGTCAAATTGCAAAGCATCATTGGCCTCGGCAAAATGAAAATGTGAACCCACCTGAATCGGACGATCACCCGCATTAGCCACGGTCATCTTTAAAGTTTGTCTACCCACATTCATTTCAATATCAGTATCTGGCGTAAAAATTTCACCTGGAATCATATGATGCTCCTAGACAATCGGTTGATGCACAGTGACGAGCTTAGAGCCATCAGGAAAGGTCGCTTCAACCTGAACTTCGGCAATCATTTCAGCAATACCGTCCATGACATCATCACGGGTCAGTAAAGTCGTGCCGTAATGCATCAGTTCGCTAACCGTCATTCCATCACGTGCACCTTCCAGTAAAGCAGCAGAAATAAAGGCAATGGCTTCCGGGTAATTCAATTTTAGCCCGCGTGCCTTACGACGCTCTGCCACCAGTCCTGCAGTAAAAATCAGCATTTTGTCTTTTTCAGTCGGATTTAGTTCCATGTCTATTTCCTATTTCTTCAATATTTTTAATGCAAAATGTGTGCAAATTCATTCAGTGTTCCCTCTCCTGAACGAGCTTTTAAGCATTGCTTTAAAAGCGACGTACAAGTGAGGTTTAGGGTGAGGTGAACCTTCATTGTCATAGACCCTCCATCTAACTCCCTCCCAAAGGGAGGGAAAATGAAAGTAGATTTCCTTCTTCTTTTAGGAGATGAGTAGCACTGCTACACCACAAGGAAGAGGTAAAATAATTGATCCTCTCTTTTACCAGTCAAACGATTCTTTAATCTCCCTAAATCCCTTTTTCTCCTCCCTTTATCAAAGGGTGAGTAGCACGGCTACGCAAGGAGGGATTATGTCCGCCAAATCCTCGGAAACTCTTCATCTAATCCAAACCAGTAACGACGCAGTCGTGCACGAATCGCAGCAAATGCATCATGACACTGGCGCACATCATCTCCGAGATAACGCGCCGTCAGCACATCATCGAGTAGCGTTAATGTCACCGGCACATCCATACGCATGATGAGTTCACGAATCAGGTCGATGTGCTCATCCAGATAAAAACTTGCACGATATTTTTCAGGCGGTACAGCCCATAGACTACCCATCACAGCATGTCCATTCATACCCAGACAGGAGTTTAACCAGCGATCCTGTCCGGAGAATTTCAGCTGATCTGCAACCAATAGCTTTGCACCGCGATACAGTAGAAAACGGCTGCGATAACCGCCCTGCTCAAACTGCTCGTATCTTGCCTGACGGCCAATTACCAGCATATCCCAGCCAATAAAACTGGCAGTTTGATCTAAATGAATGGTAGTGGACGCATGTGCATTGGCACCATCAAATAGCATGGTTTCCTGCGGCAGCCATTCAAAAATCCCCTTTTCTTCCACACGAATATCAATATGCTGATAGGCCTGTTTCAGATTGGTCTTGTACCATTTACCTGCACCTGGTGTGGTCACCAGTCCGTGCGCATTTGCTCCGACGCGCATATCGAAACTCAGGTGATCTCCTCCGGCAATTCCAGCAGGTGGATGTACAATAATTGCATGACAGACTCCGGTTTTTTCAGGCCACAGCATTTTTTGCACACGAACCGGACCCTCATGCTTGCGATGCTGCAGAATGGTTCGCCCATTACTGCAATCTGCCTCAAAACCCAGTTGCAAACGTGCAAACCAGAGTTTTGCTGCTGAGCCGTGTTCTGCTTCTACCACGCTATTCATTTCGTTGTGCACTTATCCTGACTAACTAACCTATGCCTTAAACAAACCTTGTTTTTCGATAAATTCAATAATTTGCTCAAGACCATCTTTGGTTTTCATGTTGGAAAATAAAAATGGTTTCTCGCCACG
Source organism: Acinetobacter sp. HA (assembly GCF_000264725.1). Classification (NCBI taxonomy): domain Bacteria; kingdom Pseudomonadati; phylum Pseudomonadota; class Gammaproteobacteria; order Moraxellales; family Moraxellaceae; genus Acinetobacter; species Acinetobacter sp. HA. The sequence continues at coordinate 65,704 of NZ_AJXD01000097.1, forward strand.
CATACGTTTTGCGTCTTGATCCATAACATCCAGATTTGCACCCACCATCGGTGCTAGGTCGGTTTTATTAATGATCAGTAAGTCCGATTTGGTAATACCCGGGCCACCTTTACGTGGAATCTTTTCACCACCTGCAACATCAATCACATAAAGCGTTAAGTCTGAAAGTTCTGGGCTAAATGTCGCGGCTAAGTTGTCGCCACCACTTTCAATAATGATCAGCTCCAGTCCATCAAACTTTTCACACAGGTCATCAATTGCAGCGAGGTTAATCGAGGCATCTTCACGAATCGCAGTATGTGGACAGCCACCAGTTTCAACACCAACAATACGGTCAGGCGACATCGCTTCATTACGGGTCAGGAAGTTCGAATCTTCCTTGGTATAAATGTCATTGGTGACCACGGCCATGTTGTATTTATTTCGCAAGGCCTGACACAAATTCAGGGTTAAAGCAGTTTTACCTGAACCCACTGGGCCACCGATTCCAACGCGTAATGGACTACGTTCTGACATAATTTTTCCTTTAATTTTTAAGATCTAAATAAACGGGAATATTGATTTTCATGGCGCATACTCAGCATGGCGTAATTCGGCAAAGCGCTATTCATCTCATCATCACTCAGGTTAATGGCACGCTCGATAAGTGCCGGAATTTTTCCATGCAGATGCCAGAGAATCCGTTGGCCACTCATTTGCCCCAAAGGCACTGTTTTCACAGCAGCTAATACCTGATTTTCCAGAACAGCAAATGCATAAGCAGTCAGAACATCATCGACTTCTAAATGCAATTCGCCACACAACTGGGCATAGACTGGAACGTAGCCATACTGTTTTTTGACTTTTACTGGTCGCTTGAGTACATCGCGAATCCAGGCATTCAGTGAAAATGCCAGCTGCTGGGATTCTGCCAGTAATTCCTTACTTTCACGGCTTGCCCTGTAAATTTCAGCCCAATGTTGAAATATGATTTCATCGTCATAGCTTTGCATTAAGCATTTTAAAATTGGCAGTTCGAACCGCAGCAATAGCATTTCCAACACTTCATTAAAGTAGGCAATGCTGGAAGCTTCGTCATGAATCAAGCCGGTATCAATCGCGCTTTCAACCCCTTGTGAATAGCAGTAAGCACCGACCGGTAGTGCCGTCGAAGACAGGGTTAGCAGGCTGAGTAGTTGCGAAGCCTTAATGTGCGACATGATGCAGTGACTTGATTGGGCTTAAACGGTGATCATGCTGGTGCTGTGCATAAGCGCCGCTCTCTGGTTCAAACGGATGTTGTACTGTATCTACATGTAAACCCAAACCTTCGACCATTTCAGCCAGCACATGATCCGGTTCAAAGTAGAGTGCCGTTGGTGTCAGCATCAGCGGCACATGACGGTTACCCAGGTGATAGGCTGCCTTCAAAAGATCAAATTCATGATCTGCGGTGACCTGCATCAAGGTTTCTGGCTTGGCATTAACACGCAGCAATTCACCACGATCGGTGGCGATGACTGAACCACTACGTAAAATCCCGGTACGTGGCAGGTCTGCACCAATATCGGTGCCATTTTTTAGCGTAGCGCGGAAACGGCTTTTTTGACGCGTATCAAAGCTAAGTTCAATGCTTTCAATATCAGTAGAGTGACTGGCATCTTCCAAACGTTGGGTAAAAATCTTCATCTTGGCCCTATATGCATCAATTTGATTCATCACGTTCCAAAGCGGAACAATTGATCAAAAAACAGAAAATATTGCATCAAAATAAAGCATTTATCGTGCCAAGATATTGGATTCAATTTTCTTACATAAAAATTACGAATGACATTTCACCTATCTTCAACTGCGGCTAAAATATAAGAGCAGCCAGCTGAGTTAAGAGTTTAGTTATTTTGATTCAAGTATCTGAATTATTTAGTTTTATTTAAATGAAATGATAGCAACTGGATTTAAGTAAAACTACTCGGGCTTAGCGGTTCCACGCTTTTCACGGAGTGAAAATGAAATATTTTGAATGTCCCAAATGTGAGCATCAGATCTTTTTTTATTCAACTGAATGCCATCACTGCAAATCTCCGATTGGTTATATCGCATCGGAAAAGGACATGTGCACTTTTGAAAAAATCAGTGAAGATGAATGGATTCCGCTGAAATCAGAATATCGTGCCACGCACTATAAGCCTTGCTATAACTATACCCATTATCAGGTCTGTAACTGGATGATTCCGGGCGATTGCGATGAGGATTACTGCGAGTCCTGTCAGCTGACCCATATTATTCCCAATCTGGATGATCCTGACGTTATTACCTACTGGCGGCGACTTGAAGAGGCCAAACGGCGCTTTTTATATCTTACTCAGCGCATGAATATGATGCCGCGTCCAAAACGTACAGATGATGATGTATTTGGTCTGCGTTTTCACTTTTTATTGCCTATGGATGGTAAGCCAGTGTTAACCGGACATGCCAATGGCCTGATCACCATGAATGCCATTGAAGCAGATGTGGTGTATCGGGAAACCACGCGTATTGATATGGGTGAAAATTATCGCACTCTTTTAGGTCACTTCCGCCATGAAAGTGGGCATTTTTATTTCAGTATCATGCAGCATCTTCATCCAGAACTAATTGAAGAATTTAGACTTTATTTTGGTGATGAACGTCAGCATTATGCCACTGCGTTGCAGCGCCATTATGAAGAAGGTGCGCCAGAAAATTGGCAAGAAAAATATATCAGCACCTATGCGACGGCACACCCATGGGAAGATTGGGCCGAAACCTGGGCGCATTATCTGCATATTATGGACACTCTGGAAACCGCTTTTTATGGTGGCCTGCGTGTTGATGGAAATGGTAAAACCTTGGCCAGCATGTCCTTTAATGAATGCCCGATTGGCGGCAAAGACATTGAACACATTCTGGATAACTGGATCACTTTAACGTTTAACCTGAACGCCCTGAATCGTAGCATGGGACTGGAAGATGCCTATCCGTTTACGCTTACCGAAGTGGTGAAAAACAAGCTGCGCTTTATTCATAGTCATGTACTGGACAAAGCATTTAAAGAAGCTGAGTCAAAATTACCCGGCTAAAATCGCTGCCCCGTCACGTTCTAAAACAATGAGAATTATCTTCTAAATTGCTGTTTAGCCACCAGATCCTGGTTATTTTCATGAATTTGGCCAGTAAATGATCAATTATCAGACAATTTTATTACCATGCACGACCATAGTTTGATATTCATTTAATCTGAAAATAATTAGGCTGTTATTGTTCTTTTTCGACACGTTAGTAAAGATAAGATGAGTAGTGTAAGACAACAGAACTTTCTTCTGCGTAAGAAAAAATTCTGAGCATGGCCGAGAACCTGCTTCTGGATAATAACGAAGACATTACCCTGAATGAGCTTGCCAGTGAAATGGATATTGCCAAGGGGACCATTTACAAGCATTTTAAAAGCAAAAACCAGTTATATCTGGAACTGATTATTTTAAATGAACAACGTCTTCTAGAGATTTCCAAACGTTTTAATACTGACTTCCGGACTTATGTATCGGAATATATGCTTTATCATTTGCACAATTCCAATCGAACCATTTTGCTGCATATGATTGAGGAGCGCCTGACCAATACTGAAAAAGGCCTGAAAGAGCTGTTTCAGGAACTGTATCAGGTCCGTGAAGAACGGATTCTGAGTATCCGTGACCTTACTCGTGAATATCTGGATGCCAATAACAGTAGCATGTCGATCCGGGATTATCTGTCTTTTATCTGGACAGTGACCTATGGCGCTTCCCTGTTACTGAATTCAACCAGCTATCAAAAAGCTGTCGGTTCTCGTGAACGATTGATTGAACTCTATGTCAATCAAGCGTTGATGATTGCACCCAACAATACCTCTATATAAAAAAGCCTGACACACAGGTCAGGCCTGCTTTCGTAGCGCTACTTATACTGCTACAGGTGGAAAACCGTCTTCAGTCAGTGCGGCAACGATTTCATCCTGATGTACGCCAGTTTCTACTTCAACCAGCTTTTGCTCTACGTCAATTTCAACACGTGCATGTTCATCCAGATCCTTGATGGTCGCAGTAACACTACGTGCACAACCGCCACAGGTCATATTTTCAATACGAAATTTCATGCGCTTATCTCCTTAGGAATAATTTATTCTAACTTGAAGTTGAGTGATGGCTGGAGGGTGGATTTGTATCCAGTCCCTGCTCGATATCTTTTAAAATTGCACAATCTGCACGCTCATCACCAGCACAACGCGCGACTGATTGCTTCAAAATTTTGACCATGGCCTGCATATCCTGAATTTTCTGTTCCAGTATAGTGATATGTTTTTGTGCCAGCTGTTTGACTTCACTGCTCTGCCGCACTTCATTCTGCCATAGCCCTAACAACTCTTTCATCTGTTCCGAGGAAAATCCCAGCTCGCGTGCATGCTGGATAAAACCGAGCATACGGATATCAGCATCGCTATAGTCACGATAGCCACTTTCACTGCGTTTCGGCGCAGGTAACAGACCAATCTCTTCATAATAGCGAATCATTTTGGCCGAGATACCGGATCGTTTGGCGGCTTGTCCAATATTCACTGATTTACTCCTGTGCTGATAGTGGCTGATATAGCTTTAAACGCAAGGCATTGCTAACAACAAATACTGATGACAAAGCCATTGCACCTGCGGCAAACATTGGCGAAAGCAGGATGCCAAAGAATGGATACAGGATACCCGCAGCAATTGGGATCAATGCAATATTATAGACGAAGGCCCAGAACAGGTTCTGTCGAATATTCTTGATGGTGGCCTGACTGATGCCAATGCCGGTGGCGACATGCTGCATATTATCGGACATCAGCACTACATCTGCTGCTTCAATTGCAACATCAGTCCCCGTACCAATCGCCATGCCGACATCTGACTGCGCGAGTGCCGGTGCATCGTTAATACCATCACCCACAAAGGTTACAATGCCATGCTCTTTTTGCAGCATTTTTACGGCATCAACTTTTTCATGAGGTAAGACTTCAGCAATTACATGATCAATCTTGAGTTGTTGTGCTACCGCATTCGCCGTATGTGGATTATCACCCGTAATCATTGCGACTTTTAGACCTTGACGATGCAATTCTTCAATGGCTTTAAAGCTGGTATCTTTAATCGGATCAGCTACAGCAATAATGGCTGCCAGTTTTCCATCGAGCGCTGCATACAGCGGTGTTTTGCCTTCTTGTCCCAATTTAGAGGCTATTCCAGCAAAGTACTCGGTATTTAAACCCAGCTGTTGCATCAATCGTTCAGCACCAATCTGGATATCCTGATTATTGATCTGTGCTTTGATCCCGGCACCAGTAATCGAATCAAATTCACTTACTTCGATTAATTCGATCTGCTGCTCTTTTGCTGCCTGCACAATCGCATAGGCAATCGGATGTTCAGACTTGGCTTCTACCGAGGCGATCAGTTGTAAAACCTGCTGTTCATTAAAACCTTCTAGCACCTGAAAATCAGTCATGACAGGTTTTCCTTCCGTCAGTGTTCCGGTTTTATCGACTGCTACAACTTTAGTTTGCTGCAATAACTGTAGAGCTTCGCCTTTACGGAACAGTACCCCCATTTCTGCCGCACGACCGGTACCGACCATAATCGAGGTCGGTGTTGCCAGGCCCATGGCACATGGACAAGCAATAATCAGAACTGCCACAGCATTAACCAGTGCATAACTCAATTGTGGCTCAGGACCAAGCAGGAACCAGACCATAAAGGTCAATAAAGCCAGACCCATTACCGCAGGCACAAACCATAAGGTAACTTTATCTACAGCTGCCTGAATCGGCAGTTTGGCACCTTGCGCCTGCTCGACCATTTTAATGATCTGCGCTAGTACTGAATCTTCACCCACGGCGGTCGCACGGATTTGTAGGATTCCATTCTGGTTAATAGTGCCGCCAACAACTTTATCATCAATATTTTTGGCTATAGGCACCGGTTCACCCGTCACCATCGCTTCATCGACATAGCTATGACCGGAAGTCACTACACCATCTACTGCGACTTTTTCACCCGGGCGAATTTCGATGATCATATCCTGCTGGACTTCGGAAATGGGCAGGTCCAACCATTGTCCATCCTGTAAGACACGTGCGGTTTTAGGCTGCAGGCCAATCAGATATTGAATCGCCTGTGAGGTTTTACCTTTGGCACGTGCTTCTAGGTAGCGACCTAACAGGATCAAGGCAATAATGACCGCTGCCGCTTCAAAATAGACATGTACGGTGGCTTGCGGCAATAAAAATGGGAAGAATGTTGCGATAACAGAAAACAGATATGCTGCCGCTGTACCTACCGTTACCAGCGAGTTCATGTCAGGTGCCAGTCGCAATAAGGCTGGAATCCCATGCTGGTAGAAACGCCGCCCCGGAAACAATAATACCAAAGTGGTCAGTACAAACTGGATATACCAGCTGTTCTGCGTACCAATATTATGCGCAACAAAATGATGGAAGGACGGAAGCAGATGTGATCCCATTTCCAGAATAAATACTGGTAATGCCAGCACCAGGGCAACCCAAAGATCACGATACAATGAAGCTGTTTCTTCAGCTTTTTTCTGCTGGAAATTCTGCTGTTCGGTGAAATTCACTTTTGCAGTTTTTAGCTGTGCCTCATAACCGGCTTTTTTAACTGCTTGGATCAGATTAGCAATATTCAGGTTTGAACCAAAAACCTGTACCGTTTCAGTGGCCAGATTCACACTAGCCGCAGTGACACCTTCAACTTTATTGAGTGCTTTTTCCACCCGAGCGACGCAGGATGCACAAGTCATCCCTTCAATGTTTAGTTCAAGCTGATCTGCTTTGACATCAAAACCGGCTTTCTGAATGGCTTTGACCAAGGCCTGCTGCTGTAAAGAACTGACTGCAGTGACATAAGCCTTTTCGGTAGATAGATTCACATTGGCTTCCAGCACTTCTGGAATTTTTTTGAGGGCTTTTTCAATTCGGGCAGCACAAGAGGCACAGCTCATGCCTTCAATATCCAGTTCGAATTTCTGTTGTTCCACCTTAAAGCCAGCACGCTCTATTTTCTGGATAATCTCCGCACAGGGAATCACATGATCGGCACTAATCGATACCTTTTCCGTAGACAGATTGACATGAGCCGAAACTACGCCTTCAATTTTCTTTAAAGCCTTTTCTACCCGTGCCACGCAAGAAGCACAGGTCATACCTTCAATCTGTACAGTCGTTTGATACAGTTGAGTATTCGACAGTTCCTGCATGGCACATCTCCTTCATATTATTGATGGTTTGAATCTAGCTTATAGCTTAAACCTTCCCATAGTTGGAAGGTCAAGTCTTTATGTGAAAATAAAAAAGCCCGGATCATAAACCCGGGCTTTTAACGTATTGCCAAATACTTGCTGAAAATTATTCTGCAGAAATATCTTCAAATAATATCGATGACAGGTAACGTTCACCACCATCTGGCAAAATCACCACAATGTTTTTACCTGCATTTTCAGGACGTGCTGCAAGTTGTGCAGCCGCAGCCATCGCCGCACCACTTGATATACCCACCAGAATCCCTTCTTGCGATGCCGTTTTACGTGCCCATTCCACTGCCGTAGTACTGTCAATTGCAATGACTTCATCTACCAGATCAAGATCAAGGTTACCAGGAATAAAGTTCGCACCAATCCCCTGAATTTTATGTGGTCCAGGCGTCAATGATTCACCACGTTTCGCCTGAGCAATAATTGGTGACTCAGCTGGCTCAACGGCAACCGAATAAATTGGTTTGTTACGGACTTTTTCGAAATAGCGTGAAATGCCAGAAATAGTACCACCCGTTCCTACACCAGCGACCAGAATATCAACATTACCGCCAGTCGCTTCCCAGATTTCTGGGCCAGTCGTTTCTTCATGAATTTTCGGGTTAGCCGGGTTTTCAAACTGTTGTGACAGGAAATATGTTTCAGGGTGTTCAGTCACCAGACGAACCGCTTCATCTACTGCACCTTTCATACCTTTCGCAGGTTCAGTCAGAATCAGGTTGGCACCAAAGGCTTTGACCACTTTACGGCGTTCGATACTCATGCTGGCTGGCATAGTCAGCGTAAGTGGATAGCCTTTTGCTGCAGCAACGAAAGCCAGTGCAATACCGGTATTTCCACTGGTTGGTTCAACAATGTGCATGCCTGGTTTTAACTTGCCAGATTTTTCAGCATCTGCAATCAGCGCTGCACCAATACGGCATTTCACCGAAAATGCCGGATTACGGCTCTCAACTTTCGCGAGTACAGTTGCTCCACCTGTGATGGCACGATTAATGCGCACAAGAGGTGTATTGCCAATGGCTTCTGCATTGTTACTGTAAACCGCTATTCCCAGATTGTTGGGCGTAGGAAATGCTGCATCTGTACTCATTAGTATATCCCTGATGTTATTAGTTTGAAGTGCACTATCATCATACAAGTATTTTCAGATTTTGTAGAAGAAAGTGGAATCTGCACTCTATTATGGCAAATCAACTATTATATAAGTTATTAATATACAATAAAAATAACTGATTATTTAATGTCAAATATATAATTTTTATTGATATTTAAATTCACAAAAAGCCATAAAAATAAGTGATTTTTACCAAATGTTTAATGATTCAGGCCTTTATAATCATTCGCGCTGTATTTTATCTCTATGGACATTCTGAATGAATACCGATCTTGAAATCACCACCATGCGTGATTCAGCTGATCAGGTGGTTGGCATCCTGAAATCTCTTGCAAACACTGACCGTCTCATCATCCTATGTCATCTTTCCCAAGCGGAACTCAACGTTTCCCAAATTGAAAATCTCACCCACATCCAGCAACCTACACTTTCCCAGCAATTGATGATGTTACGTAAAAGTGATGTGGTCAGTACCCGCCGCGATGGTAAGCAAATTTTCTATTCTATTAAAGATCAGAATCTGGTGGTCATCCTGAATACGCTGTATCAACTGTACTGTGCAAAAGCTTAAGCATTTTATCTAGAGTCTAAACATTCCTCTTGGCACTGGAGATGATCTTCAATATGTAGATCATCTCTTTGAGACAGAATCATTGCTAAGAACTGGTCAGGTCATTTTTTATATGAGGGTTGATCAAGCTCCACTTTTATCCATGATTTCTTAGCAGAAAATGTGCATAATATATCTATATTTGTGATTTAGACTTTTATATGTCCAATTCGAAGCCAAAACTGCTGCAATTATTACCGGCCTGGTCATGGTTAAGCCATTATAGTCCGGTTAAATTCAAGTCCGACGTGCTGGCTTCGTTAATTGTGGTTGCCATGCTGGTGCCGCAAGGTATGGCGTATGCCATGCTGGCTGGATTGCCGCCGATCATGGGGCTATATGCCAGTATCCTGCCTATGATTCTGTACGCGATGCTAGGTAGTAGCAGTACCTTGTCGATTGGTCCTGTAGCCATCATTTCCATGATGACCTTCGCCACACTAAATCCTTTATTTGAAGTCGGTTCACCTGTCTATATCGAAGCAGCAACTTTATTGGCGCTGATGGTCGGAATCATTTCCCTATTATTAGGCTTAATGCGTTTTGGTTTTTTGATTCAGCTGATTAGTCACCCGGTGATTCAGAGTTTTATTATTGCTTCTGCGCTGCTGATTGCGGTTGGACAGTTTAAGTTTCTGGTCGATGTGCCATTACAAGCCAATAATCTTCAGCAATTTGTGTTTAGCCTGCTGGAATATCTCCATCTGATTCACTGGCCAAGTCTGGTTTTTGGACTGCTGTCCATTGGCCTGCTGATCTATCTTCCAAAAATTCTGAAATCCCAGTCTGTACAAAGCCGGATTGGATCGACTGATTTTCTGGTGCGTGCTGTACCATTAATGCTAGTCGCTTTAGGTATTTTGGCTGTGGTGTATCTAAATCTGCAAACACAAGGGATCAAAACGGTAGGTGCAATTCCTTCCGGATTTCCACCTTTAAGTTTTCCACACTGGAACTGGGATTTAGTGCTCACCTTGCTGCCAGGCGCGACCATGATTGCGATGATCAGTTTTGTGGAATCGCTGTCTATCGCGCAAGCAACAGCATTACAGCAACGTAGCCAGCTAAACAGTAACCAGGAACTGATTGCACTGGGTATTGCCAATATTAGTGCCGGAGTCAGTTCTGCCTTTCCAGTTACTGGTAGCTTGTCACGTACTGTGGTCAACGCAGATGCTGGTGCCAGAACGCCAATGGCGGGTGTACTGTCTTCTCTGCTGATTATTTTGGTTAGCCTGTTTTTTACTGGTTTCTTTGAAGAGCTGCCACTGGCGATTCTTGCCGCCACGATCATTGTATCGATCTGGAAACTGGTTGATTTCCAGCCCTTTATGAACGCTTGGCGCTATTCCAAAGCAGACGGGATTGCCATGTGGGTAACTTTCTTTGGTGTGGTGCTGATTGATATCTCGACAGGTCTGATTATTGGCATTATTTCCACCTTCGTGCTGATGCTGTGGCGTATTTCCCGTCCGCATATTGCAGTAGTCGGCCTGATTGAAGGCACCCAGCATTTCCGCAATGTGCAGCGCCATCAGGTGCTGACCTCAGATCAGGTGCTTTCCTTGCGTATTGATGAAAATCTAAGCTTCTTGAATGCTAATGCCTTTAAGGGCTTTTTGATTAATGCGGTCAGTGATAAAGACCAGCTTAAGCATGTCATTTTGAACTGTTCCAGTATCAGTGCTATTGACCTTAGTGCTCTGGAAATGCTGGAAGATCTGAATACAGAACTGTCCAAACTCAATATTCGTCTACACTTTGCTGAAGTGAAAGGACCAGTCATGGATCGCTTACAGGAATCCAAATTGCTTAAACATCTCAGTGGACGGATTTATCTGACGCACTATCAGGCAATTCGGGATCTCTCCCCCGATCTGTTTAATGATCACAGTAAAGATTATTCCATTTAACTCGTTTGACTATTCCAGGAACAACGTGATTAATTTTGAAGGCATCTCGTAGTATCAGCAAAATTGATCACTTTTTTAAGAGCATTTCTATAATAAATATATGGTATACATTTTCATCCTAAAATTTCATCTAAGATCTAATTTTGCGTAAAATATAGACAAAAAATACAGATGGTTTTCTATAATTATCATTTATTTTCATAAACTTATATTTAAACTGAAAATATATTTTAAGCACATAGAATTTTAAGTATAAAATAACGCAAATTTTTTCCGCATTTAGCCCTCGTAATTTACACAAGGCAACCTTATGTTCTCTGCCCTTTCGCGTATGAGTTTAGTCTCCCGAATCATCATTGCCATTATACTTGGTATTGGTGTCGCGCTGGTTTTTCCAGAATATGCGCCCTACCTCAGTCTGCTAGGCGACCTTTTTATTAAAGCTCTTAAATCTGTCGCTCCTGTCCTCGTTTTCATTTTAGTTCTAGCTTCCATTGCTAACTTTAAAGTGGGTCAAGGCAACTCCCGTATGCGCCCGATCATGTACATGTATGCGATCGGCATGTTCCTGGCCGCAGTGAGTGCTGTAATTGCCAGCATCATGTTTCCAAGTACGCTGTTCCTTGACGTCGCTGCACAAGGTGACTTACAGCCACCAGGCAGTTTAAGTGAAATCCTGAAAAATCTGCTGCTCAGCTTTGTTGCGAACCCGGTGGTTGCAATTGCTGAAGCAAATTTCATTGGTATTCTGGCTTGGGCTGTGGCACTGGGCATTGCATTCCGTCATGCATCTGAAACCACTAAAACCGTATTAAATGATGCAGCAAATGCCATTAACCATGTGATCCGTCTGGTAATTAGCTTTGCACCTGTCGGTATTTTTGGTCTGGTAGCAGTTACTTTTGCCGAAGCGGGTCTGGAAACTTTAGAAAGCTACGGTCATTTGCTGGCAGTATTGCTTGGTACGATGGCCTTCGTAGCACTAGTGGTGAATCCATTACTGGTTGCATTGGTGACACGTGCCAATCCTTATCCACTAGTCTTTACCTGCTTGCGCGAGAGTGGCATCACTGCATTCTTTACCCGTAGCTCAGCTGCAAATATTCCGGTAAATCTGGATCTGGCGAAACGCTTAGGTGTGTCTGAATCAACTTCAAGTGTAGCCATTCCACTAGGTGCAGCCATCAATATGGGTGGTGCATCAGTGACCATTACGGTTCTAACCTTGGCAGCAGTCAATACCTTGGGTATTAGTGCCGACTTTAGTACCATGCTGATTCTGTCTGTGGTTGCAGCAGTCTCTGCATGTGGTGCCTCTGGTGTTGCCGGTGGTTCATTGCTGCTGATTCCAGTGGCATGTGGGCTGTTTGGTATTTCTTCTGATATCGCAATGCAGGTCGTTGCAATCGGTATGGTGATTAGCGTATTGCAGGATTCAACTGAAACTGCACTCAACTCATCAACTGACGTTTTATTTACTACAGCTGTAGACCGCGCATCTAATTGATCTTATATTGATAATTCAATATTTTTGCCAATAGATGTTGAGTTGTTATGCCATTACAGCGTTTACCCATCTGGGTTCAACTGGGTGCATTTTTTCTTGCCGTGAATGCCGGCATGATTAATGTACTCGGCCTGGTTACTCTCCTGCACCAATCCGTTTCCCATATGACCGGCAATATCAGTATGCTGGCCATGGCACTGGTGCAATGGCAGCCTGAACAGATTCTCTATCTCTGCCTGGTTACTGCGTGTTATGTCATTGGCTCAATGTATAGCGGTCTTATCCTGGGAAATAGCCACTTTCAGTTGGGCCGCCGTTATGGATATCCGCTCAGTCTGGTGGCTCTTTTTATTATCCTGTGCTGGATCTTGTTACCATATTTTCCTCATTATGGCTTGCTGTGGGCCTGTGTGGCGATGGGTGTGCAAAATGCCATGGTCAGTCACTATAAAGGCACGATTATCCGCACTACGCATTTATCTGGTGTATTAACCGATCTTGGGCTGTCATTAGGCTATAAGTTGCGTGGACTGGAAGTCGAATCTCGACGGACTATCCTGCATTTACTGATCCTGATCGGATTTTTAATTGGCGGTGTTCTTGCCAGCTGTATTTATCCTTATTTAAAATTAAACGCATTCCTGATCCCGGCAGCACTCAGCCTTAGTCTAAGCCTGATTTACTGGGTCATTTATTTACGTTATCGACGCTTGAAGCATTAATTCTCTGGAAATACTCATGGTTAAAAACGCACTACAGGCACAATTGTTAAAGGCAGGTCTGGTCGATAATAAGAAAGCAAAAAAATTGTCAAAGCAGGCCGTTCATGAAAAGCGCACTGGTGATAGCAGTGAAGCTGAAATCAAGGCGAAAATTGAACAGGCCAAACAGGAAAAGCTGGCAAAAGATCAGGCCATTGAACAAGAGAAAAAGGCAGCGCTGCAGGAAAAAGAACTCAAAGCTGCCATCATGCAAATGATCAATCAGCATAAAATTCGGGATACTGATGGTGAGATTTCCTATCAGTTTATTGATGATTCTAAAATCAAGAAAGTCTATCTGAATCAGCAAATTTATAATGCACTGGTTGCAGGCAGTTTGGTGATCGCCCGCGAAAATGACAGCTATGCTTTCCTGCCTAAAGCGCTGGCGGATCGTATCAATGCCAAAATGGAAGGCTTCATCATTGTGAATAATTCCGAGAAGAATGAACAGACCACCGATGAAGAAGATCCATATGCAGCATATGTAATTCCGGATGACCTGATGTGGTAATCCATGAAAGCCAAAAGCTCCCTATTTCGGGAGCTTTTTTTAAGCACTATTAACATAATGATTCGAGGTAGACAATCAAACTGGCTGTGCTGTATCAGCCATTAGCTCCTGAATAAATTGATCAAAACGTTGCCCTTGTGCTGGTGAATGTTCCCAGATGCTACAGCCCAAGTTTTTTGCATCATCAAAGGCTTCATCCTCATAAATAATAGTATTCAAAGAATGTGCACCAGGAATGCCTTTGAGTAAATTCTGATTTGCTTCAATTTGCGAGATTTCGATCTGCTGAGGTACACGCATCAGTATTCCATAGACTTTTAACTGGGTATTGAACTGTGCAACACTGATGGCCAGTTGCAGCATCTCAGTATACATCTCCTGCTCTTCAGCCTCTGCTGACATAGGAATAATCAGTTTATCTGCTCGCATTAACACCGAGCGCAATGCATAACTATCATGCCCGGCGATATCAATCACGATATCATCATATTGAGTTTTGACCTGTTCTACACGCCGCATTAACTCATCTGGATGGTCTTTTAAAGAAATATGTTCAAAGCCAAAACCTGTACGATGCAAAGCCACCCATTCAAAATTCTGCTTGTCGTCATCAGTATCAATATAGAGTGTTCTGGCTTGAAGACGCAGATATTCTGTCAGATTCATCGCCAAGGTACTTTTACCTGACCCTCGTTTCGGGCTGGTCACCACAAAGATCGTCATGTTATTCCCGCATTTTTAATCAAAAATATTATTAAATACTTAAAATAATTATGGTTTTAAAATGAATGATTTAATTTAAAAAGTCAAAACTCATTTTCATTAGACTGTAAAAAAGCACCCTCAGATGCTTTGTTTAAAAAGCTTTCTAACTGAGATCAATTTTGAGTTTTCTGTCCAATAAACAGAATTGCATCCTGCTGATTGCTGTTCTCGGCCATCATATAAATTGACTGGCTATCAATCTGATTCAGCAATATCCCATCTACTTGCTGTGCCCCATTCAAACAGTCGGAACTTGCAGAACCTGTTAAGACCAGATGAATATTAAAATATGGTGCATTGTTTTCCGAACTCACTCTTCCTGCAAATGCACATTTGTCCTGATCGCCGACAATTCCTGTCACCACTCCGCTACGGTCGATATTGACTGTAGTAATTACATTATTGGTTAAAGTTGTAGTTCGACCGCTATAGCGCCCTTGCAGGCTGGATATACTGGTATTGTCACGACTGTAATCTCTATTATAAATAAGGTTAAAAGGCCGATTATTGGTATTATTGACATTTCCCTGCAGGTTCTTTTCCGGCGTATAATGACCATTCAGGGTTACACTAGCAGTTTGATTGAAGGCAAAATTATAGTCGCGAATGTTGGTCGCACTAAAGCGATTGCCCGATAAAGAAAACTGCCCACGCATGATACCGGTATAACCATTATCTGCTGGCAGTGAATACAATAACCAGAAATTACTATTTTTCTCGATCACACCCAGAATAGAGCGCGGACTCAGATTTTCATCTGTAAAACTGCCGAGATAGACACCTGTCAAGCGGCTTGAGGATGAACCATCTACACCTCTAAAAATATCATCATTCCCATCACCGCAGGCATTCAGCGCTAAGGCTAGACCGACAATTGCTAACTGTTTTTGCATAATTCTACCCTTTGTATTTTTGTAGGAGGGTGATCTTTGATGTGCATCTTTGTCATAGCTGGGCTACTTAGAAGCTGATATGAAATGCCGATAAAGTCTCCTGTTCATCTGATGTAATTAACAGTTTTAAAACTTTCCTGATCATTTCAACAAGTCATAAGGATGACCGCTGGTTAATCAAATTTTAAATAAGCAGGATCTGCTTCTCTATCCGTTTTTGTATCTTTTTATAAGCATAATATTGAAGGATCAAAATGCTGTAACGGGACAGATATGTTTTAAAACGTTATTCAAGGTTAATAAATAATTTCTAAGCCTATAAACTGTATGGCATTTTTACATTGAAGAGAAAGATCAGTTGGAACAGTTTAGATTTATTCAGAACATTCAAGATTGGGCAGATCAATACCCTTGGCTGGAAATGCTGTCTTCTTTAAGCATTGTGATTGCGGTGGCTTTTATCGCCAATCTGTTTGCCAAACAGGTTGTTGTTCGTGGAATTCGTAAACTGATTTCCAAATTACCTTTTGCCAACAACACGATCTTTGCGGAACACAGTGTAATTCGCCGTATTGCCAATATTGTACCCGCCATTGTGATTATGAATGGGATCAGCACGGTTCCACACTTGTCAGATAAAGTGCAGACCTTTGTACAGATGGGCGCTCAGGCTTTTATTTTTCTAACCATTGCCCTAGCACTGGGTGAATTGCTGAATATTTTTAACCTGATTTATCAGCGCAACCCCAAATCACGCAATAAACCGATTAAAGGCTATTTGCAGCTAGTGAAACTGCTGATTTTTATTGTCTGTGGATTGATGATTCTGGGTACCTTCCTGAAAAAGGATGTGTTTACTTTGCTGGCGGGTTTCGGTGCGATGGCTGCCGTGCTGATGCTGGTGTTTCAGAACACGATTCTTTCATTGGTGGCTTCAGTACAGATTTCTTCTTATGACATGGTGCGTATCGGTGACTGGATTGAAATGCCTTCACTGAATGCGGATGGTGATGTAATTGATATGTCATTACATACTGTGACCGTGCAAAACTTTGACAAAACTGTTACGACCATTCCAACCAATAAGTTAGTGACGGATACGTTTAAAAACTGGCGAGGAATGCAGGAAGCTGGTGCGCGTCGTATCAAACGTTCGATTCATATTGATCAAAGCAGCGTGCATTTTATGAGTGAGGAAGAACAGACCAAACTCAAAAACTTTATCCTGCTGGATCATTATCTGAATACCAAGACTGAAGAACTGGTCAAATTCAACCAGCAGTTACAGCATAATTCCCAATATAATCAGCGCCGTTTAACCAATTTAGGAACGTTCCGTGCCTATCTGGAATTTTATCTGCAACAGCATCCGGGTATTACTAAAGACTTTTCTCTAATGGTGCGTCAATTACAGCCGACCAGTGAAGGCTTACCGCTAGAAATCTATGCCTTTACCAATACCACGGTGTGGACTGAATATGAGAATATTCAGTCTGATATTATGGATCATGTATTGGCAATTATTCCGGAATTTGGCCTGAAAGTGTATCAGGCACCTTCAGGCAGCGATTTTAAGGAAGTATTTACAGCGCCTGCTTCGCCAATTATTACTTAATTTAAACGCAGTTACTCCAAGCCTGAAATGATACGTCATCTCAGGCTTTTTTTATTGACGTAGCTATGCAATTTCATCGATGTTTTTTTAAATTTTTTATTTACCTGAAATCAACTTTTCTAGGTTTTAAACTTTGCAACCTAAAGTTTGATTTAGTTAATCATTTTGTGGCAATTTCACCTTAATTCAGCCTTATAAAAACAGAATCCTTTATAATCCGTGAAAAGCAAAATGCATGAGAAAAGAGCACACTAATGTTTCGATGGCTTGAACGGCTGGTAGATCCCTATCCCACCAAAAATCTGAACCAACCCTTGCCCACCAGTTTTTTCCCTTTTGTCTGGCAAGCGGCTTATGGCGTACGCCGTTATCTGTTGATTCTTGTCCTTTGTACTGCCGGTGCAGCCAGTTTCGAGGCCTTGCTATATGCTAAAATTGGCGATCTGGTCAATTGGCTCAGCCAAAGTCAGCCAGACACCTTTTTGGAGCAACATGCGGCCAACCTGACTTTACTCACTGTAGTCCTGCTGGCCAATATTTTCTTTGCCAGTGCGCAGTCCTTGATCAAGCACCAGATTTTATACAGTAATTTCCCAATGCGTTTGCGCTGGCGTTTCCATAATCTGCTGCTCAAGCAAAGCCTAGATTTCTTCCACAATGACTTTGCCGGTCGTTTATCTGCCAAGGTCATGCAGACCTCACTAGCGATCCGTGAATTCTGGGTCATTCTCGGCGATATGCTGGCCTATGTAGTGATTTATTTCATTACCATTAACATCGTACTCGGTTCAATTTCTGCTTATCTGATTATTCCACTGATGGTGTGGCTGCTGCTGTTTATCTGTGCTGCCAGCTATTTTATTCCCCGTCTCAGCAAAATCTCACATGAACAGGCCGATGCCCGTGCGGTAATGACTGGCCGTGTGACCGATGCCTATACCAATATTCAGACCGTTAAACTTTTTGCTCATGCAGGCCGTGAAAGCCAGTATGCCAAAGCATCCATGCAAGAGTTTATGGTGACGGTTTATAAACAGATGCGACTGGGTGCCCAGTATGAAATCAGTATTTTGCTACTGAGCCTCGTACTCTATGGCGGTGTATTAGGGACAGCGATCTGGTTATGGATGGAAGGTCAGGCTCAGCTCGGCATTATTGCTGCAACTACGGCGATGGTACTGAAACTGAACAGTATTGCCGAATTCCTGATGTGGCAAACCTCGCAATTGTTTGAAAATGTCGGAACCATTCAGGACGGCATGGGAACTCTGGGTAAATCAATTTCGATTCAGGACAAGCCGGATGCCAAAGAACTGGAACTGAAACAGGGTGAAATCAAATTTGATAATGTTTGCTTTGCCTATAATGACAAAAATGTGATTGATGGTTTGAACCTGACCATACGACCAGGTGAAAAAATCGGTGTGGTGGGTCGTTCTGGTGCCGGTAAATCTACCCTAATTCAGCTATTGCTGAATTTCTATCGTATTGACCAAGGTCGTATTTTAATCGATGGACAAAATATTGAAGATGTGACTCAAGATAGCCTGCGCAAGAATATTGCCATGGTGACACAGGACACTTCACTGTTACATCGTAGTGTGGCTGAAAATATAAAATATGGCCGTCCGAATGCGACAGATGAAGAAATGTTTGAGGCGGTGCGTAAAGCTGAGGCAGAGGAATTCATTCCGCAACTAAGCGATATGCGCGGTAAGCGTGGTTATGAGGCCTATGTTGGCGAGCGTGGCGTCAAGCTGTCTGGTGGTCAGCGTCAGCGTATTGCGATTGCCCGTGTCTTTCTGAAAGATGCACCTATTCTGATTCTGGATGAAGCAACCAGTGCACTGGATTCAGAAGTTGAAGCAGCAATTCAGAGCAGTCTGGATGAGCTGATGAAAGGTAAAACTGTGATTGCGATTGCTCACCGTCTTTCTACTATTGCGCAAATGGACCGGTTGATTGTGCTGGATCAGGGTAAGATTGTTGAACAAGGCACACATGATGAACTGGTGGCATTGAATGGAATTTATGCGCATCTGTGGCAACGTCAGACTGGCGGATTTTTAATGGAACACGACACAAAAAAACAAGGATAGAACATGTTATATCTGGAAGACCTGCAGATTGGTGATGAGTTTAAAAGTCGTTCTTACCGCATGAGTAAGGACGAAATTCTAAAGTTTGCTCATGCCTATGACCCGCAGCCGTTTCATGTCGATGCGGAACAGGCCGAACAGCATCCGATCTTCCGGGGTCTGGCCGCCAGTGGCTGGCATACTGCTGCAGTGGTCATGCGTTTATGGACCGAATGTTTCCCGGTTGCTTATGGTCTGATTGGGGCGGATTCGCATGTGCGTTGGCCCTGCCCGACCCGCCCTGATGATGAAATCCGGGTGATTGTGACCATCACTGATATTCAACCTTCCAAACGTAAACCTGATCGTGGCATCGTTCGCTATGAAACCCAAGCCTTGAACCAGCAAGATCAGGTTCTGTTTAATTCAACCACAAATATTCTGGTATTTAAGCGAGAATTTACAGCAGTTTAGTTTGATTTTTACCCACATTTCAGGCTAATCTGCTTGAAGTGTTTGGGTAAGGCTCGGCATTTTGTCCAACAATTTTAAAGATAAAACTGGCTAGTTCATGCCAATATGGGCACATAAATAGAAAAAATTTAACTGAGTGCAACGGATCGCGCATGAAGATGATTGTTCCACGCCAAGACCAAGGCATCCCGGGTGTTTATGGTCTTTTGCTTCTCGACGTTATCTCCCGCTGGGGCTATAACGATGAGTCGCTATTCAAACCTTTTGGGTTAACCAGCGAACAGCTGGCAGACCCTGAGTTCCGAATTCCAACTGCCATTGCCAATGATATGGTTAAACACGCACTCAAGCTGACTGGTGAACCGACCTTGGGCTATCACCTCGGCACACAGATGCGTATTTCTATTCATGGCTTTATTGGCTATGCCATCATGACGGCAAACAATATTACTGAAGCTTTGGTGCTGGCCAACCGTTTTATTCAGTTGCGTTTGCCCTTCCTACAACTGTTCTTCTCGACCTTTGGGGTCAAGGCCACAGTACAGCTACAAACTGATATTCAGATGGAACCGCTGCGTACTGAAATTTCAATCGCCCTGATGATCGGTCTGATCAGTATGGCTAAAGCCATTACCGGGATCAGCGATGCAACCGGAGAAATCGATTTCGATTTTAAAAGGCCGGAAGGTTTTGAACGCTTTATGGTGAAATTCCCTACGCATCAGTTTCGTTTTGAACAGCCACATCTGTTACTTAGCTTTGATAAAAACTATCTGATGAATAAACTGGTGCATGCCGACCCAATTGCCAGCCAGATTGCGATTAACCAGTGTGAAGCAGAACTTTCCGCACTGGGTGAACGGCATCGTATTGCCATGCGGGTACGGGATATTTTGACCAATTCAGAACAGCATTATTTGAGTATTGAAGCAGTCGCCGATCGTCTGCATATATCGGATCGCACCTTGAAACGTCAGCTGGCCGCAGAAGGCACTTCTTTCTCGACACTGGTCGATGAAGTACGTTATCGTCATGCAACTTCCCTGCTTTCACGAACAGACTTCACTCTGGAACAGATTGCCGATGAACTCGGCTATAGTGATGTCGCCAACTTCAGTCGTGCCTTTAAACGCTGGAGTGGTCGCAGTCCAAGCAACTGGCGTAAAGATCCGTATCTATAAGCCTTTTGTTTTGCAGCAAAAGAATGTATAAATCATGTCAAAAATGAACCTAAGCGATTTAAGGAGTTATCAATGAATCATCCTTCAGAATTAAAGTACGCAAGTACACATGAATGGGTACGCATTGAGGGTGATCTTGTGGTGACCGGTATTTCTGACCATGCACAGGATGCTTTAGGTGACCTGGTCTATGTTGAAGCGCCAGATCTTGATTCACACGTGACCGCAGGTCAGCAAGCAGGTGTTGTCGAATCTGTAAAAACTGCGTCAGATATCCATGCACCTGTTTCTGGTATCGTTGTTGAAATTAACCCGGCACTGGAAGATGATCCGGATTTCATTAATGATGACCCGTATGGCAAAGGCTGGATTTACAAAATCAAGCCAGATAATATCGCAGATGTCGAAAAACTGCTCAGCAATACTGAATATGAAGCAGGCCTTTAATTTAACCTGTTTTAAGAATCAGCCTGCGGGCTGATTTTTTTATACCTGAATTTTTAAGACCTTTTACATATTAAAATGACACCACATTTGTCGTTTTTTATTGTATTATTCACATAATCTCCCATATAGTCTTCGTGACACGCTTCGTTGCTGAATATCGCATTCAGCATGTTCCATAAAAAAATACTAATTTTGGCCTAGCGTCTCACATTAAAATTTCTGGATCATGATGAACGCAACTGTAACGCCGTTGTGGACAAAGTCCTTTTTGCTTTGTCTGGCAAATAATCTGTTTTTGTTTATTTTTTATTTTGCTCAAACTACGATTTTACCGATTTATATTCTTAAAGAACTTGGGGGCAGCGTAACCCAAGCCGGATTAACCCTGACGCTATTCATGGTTTCTGCAATCTTGATCCGCCCATTTAGTGGTTTGATTATTGAAAAACTGGGACAGCGCCGTACTTTAATTATCTCGGCGACGATGTTCTGTTTTATTGCTTTTAGCTATTTATTTATTAGCAATATGACCAATTTATATATTCTGCGTTTAATCCATGGAGTCTGGTTTAGTATCCTCACTACCGTTTGTGTTCCTGTGGTAAACCAGTTTATTTCGGATAGTCGCCGAGGCGAAGGCATGGGCTATTATGCCATGTCGATGAATCTCGGAATTGTACTCGGCCCCCTCATTGGCCTAAGTCTTATTCCTTATTTAAGCTATACCATGGTGACTGCTGTACTGGTAGCCATGATCTTTATCGGTTATATCTTCTGCTTTCTAATTCCGGTGCAAGAAGTCAAACAACCAGACAGTGAAGCTGAAAAAACCAAGTTGGGTTTAAGTGATTTTGTTGAGAGAAAATCCCTGACCATTGCCTTAATGGCCATGATGATATCCTTCTCTTATGCCAGCATCATGTCCTTTATTGCCCCCTTTGCCAGTTCAATTCATCTGATGCAGTACGCAGGCTTATTCTTTGTAGTTTTTGCCATTTCCATGATGAGCCTACGCCCGATTACTGGCAAAATTTATGACCTTAAAGGTCCACAATATGTAATTTATCCTGCGGTTCTTACCTTTAGTCTGGGGCTATTGGTTTTAAGTCAGATTCATACCCTGACTGGATTTATGCTGGCAGCCGTACTGATCGGATTGGGTTTTGGCAGTGCTCAACCTTGCTTGCAAACTCTCGCCATTCAACGTGCTCCCAAGCACCGGATTGGCTATGCCACTTCGACTTTCTACACCTGTTACGACATCGGCATTGCCATTGGCTCATTAGTCGTTGGGATGATGATTACCAAGCAAAGCTTCAGCTTCGCCTTTATTATTTGTGCCGCTCTAACAGCCCTGAGCCTACTGTATTTTAAATTCGTGGTTCAACGTACAACTGTTATAGCTTAATCCAGCAATAAAAAACCGACCTTATTTCATGTCGGTTTTTTACTTAGCCTCTCAGATTTATAAGCTTTGTTCTGTGCTACTGGTATCTTCATCCGTTTCATTGTCCGGCTTTTTCTCTTCCACCATGCTAAATGCGGTGGCCGTATTATTCATGGCTGGATTAGCACGCGTACTTTTCAGTTTGATTTGCAGACGAAGTTCATTGGTCGAATCAGCATTACGCAATGCTTCTTCATAAGAAATCGCACCTTCATTATAAAGATCAAATAATGCCTGATCAAAAGTCTGCATACCAAGTTCACGTGATTTGCCCATAATAGCTTTTAATTCATGGAAATCACCTTTCAGAATCAGATCCGATACCAATGGGGTATTCAGCATAATTTCGACTGCGGCACGACGCCCCTTGCCATCTTCAGTACGGACCAAACGCTGAGAGACAATCGCTTTCATATTGGCGGATAAATCCATTAACAGCTGATTGCGGCGTTCTTCCGGGAAGAAATTAATAATTCGGTCTAAAGCCTGATCGGCATTATTAGAATGCAGGGTGGCCAAACACAGATGACCGGATTCAGCAAAGGCAATCGCATGCTCCATACTTTCGGTATCCCGGATTTCACCGATCACGATCACATCCGGTGCCTGCCGCATGGTATTGATTAGCGCGTTATGCCAGGAAACACAATCTACGCCAATTTCACGTTGAGTAATCATGGACTTTTTATGCTGATAGACGTATTCCACCGGATCTTCTACGGTAATAATATGTCCTTCAGAATAGGTATTGCGGTGATCAATCATGGCTGCTAGTGTGGTGGATTTACCAACACCTGTCGCACCTACAATCAGAACCAGCCCACGTTTTTCCATAATCACTTGTTGCAAAGAGTTTGGTAGTCCTAATTGCTGAAGGCTTGGAATCTCCGTAGTAATGGTTCTGATTACCATCCCAACATTATGCTGTTGCTGAAAGACATTGACCCGGAAGCGTGATACACCCGGTACACTGATACCGAAATTGCATTCCATCACTGATTCAAATTCCTTGATCTGTCGTTCATTCATTAAAACATAGGCAAACAAACGGGTTTTATCGGCTGCCAGTTTTTGCTGACCAAAAGGCTTCATCAAGCCCTGCTGTTTGATACTTGGTGGAAAATCTGCGGTAATAAAAAGATCGGAACCTCCATATTCAACCACTTTGGTCAGCATATGGTGCATAAATTTACGTGCTTCATCGAGCAATTCGGGTGTATACATATCGAGGTCCCTCAGATCATGTCCATCGCGCGATATAAAACGGTTGGATGCAGATCCTGAAAAATTATTGTTATTGTGAAATCATTTATTTTTTTTGATGCTTTTATAAATATATTTTTAATGAATTATTATTCTGTATGTTCAACATAGTGAAGGTGCTAATCGAAACTTTATAAGCAGTCTTCCTCTCAGTAGCATTCGCTCTTGCCTTTCCCCCAACAGTGTGAGGAAAGGCATGACCGTAAATTTAAGCACTACGCTTTAAACCTTCCAGTCGCAGTGAATCTGTCATATTTAACAACAGTTGTTCGGTTTTTGTCCAGCCCAGACATCCATCTGTAACCGACTGTCCGTAAACCATACCATTTGAAATTTTCTGATTGCCATCAACCAGATGACTTTCCAGCATCACACCGCGAACATTGGTCTGTAAGCGTTCTGCAACGATCTGCTCTAAAACCTCCGGTTGTAACATCGGATTTTTGGAACTGTTGCCATGGCTACAGTCAATCACTAATGCTGGCAATTCCGCTGAATGTTTGGCTTTGATTTTCTCGATTTCAGATAACTGGTAGTTCGGACCACTATTTGATCCACGCAGAATCAGATGGGCTTTTGGATTACCTTTGGAATTTAAAATACATGGTAAACCCGATTGGCTCATGCCCAGGAACTGATGCGGATGAGAAGCTGACTGAATCGCATCTAAAGCAATCTGAATCGAACCATCAGTGCCATTTTTGAAACCGATGCTGTATGGCATATGGCTGGAAATTTCGCGGTGGATCTGAGATTCACTGGTACGTGCACCAATCGCACCCCAAGCCAGTAAATCATCGAAGTATGCCGTCGCCATTGGACTAAGGATCTCCGAAGCAATCGGTAAGCCCATGCCAATAATGTTTAGGTAAAGTTCACGGGATTTTTGCAGACCCAGCTGCATATTGGATGAACCATCCAGTACAGGATCGTATAGGAAACCTTTCCAGCCGACTGTGGTACGAGGCTTTTCAATGTAAGCTCGCATGACCAGGAAAATCTGATCAGAAATTTGAGCCTGTAACTGTTTTAATTTTTCTGCATATTCAAGTGCGGAGGCTTCATCATGGATGGAGCATGGTCCGGTAATCACCATCAGACGGTGATCTTTACCCTCTAGAATGTTCTGTATGGTTTGTCGCTGTCCGGCAATCTGTTCAGCCAATTGAGGAGACAATGGTAATTGTGCTTTCAGTTCTGCCGGCAGGCTTAATAGAGTTTCAGTTTGCTGTTGTTGTGATGTAATAACGCTATTCATGACTTTCATCCTTTGGACTGATCAATACAGTCCGAACTTTTATTTGAGCTTTATGGGTCTATGTGTCTGGGTGCTAAGGTTCATCAACTGGTTAAAGTAGAACCAATAAAAGCTGCTAAAGTATGAATAGTTAAAGTAAGTCATGGCTGTCTCCAAAATTAGTAAATATAACAAGCATAAAAAAACCTGATCAGGGTTGCCGATCAGGTATAAACTGGGTGGGCAACCTTTTACTTGCCCGAACGCATTCAGGCAATCATCTAAACTGCCAGAAATAATAATAAGCGTTTGAGTTTACAGGTTGCTTGAGCATGTTATGTCATTCATAAAAATGTGAATATGAAATTTAAAATACGCGGTATATCAGTATTTGACAAGTAAAAATTGTAAAAAAATATTTATTAGTGTGGCTATTTTTATTTATCAATCCACCTATTTGTCATAGCTATACCAAAGTTTGACAAGATCTGAAGCTACCTCAGACCTTGTCAAGATTCAGTGACTCATTATTAAAGCAGAATCAACGTGAAACACGGTTCCAGGCATCGCGGATCGCATATTTAGCCTGCTCCCAGTTCAGACGCGACTCGCCTTTTACCTGTTCCCATTTGATTCTTAAATCGGATTCGGCATCTTCAAAACGGGTGTTAGCATCATAATGGGCACGATTTTCATAACCGACCTGATACGCCGTATGATAATCACGATCATAATCCAGATCGCTATAACTTGTACGTGCTTCAGTATAATAAGGCGTATTTAATGAATTTTCACGCCAATATGCTTCTTCTTCGGTTGGGTTTACCACTTCACCTACACCATGACCCGCTAACCCGCCAACCACTGCACCGACTACGCCACCGACAGCAGTTCCAACCGGACCAGCAGCAGAACCAATTGCTGCACCTGCAGCTGCACCGCCTGCAGCACCGACACCTGTACCTACCGGATGCGCACCCGGTTCACCAGTAATTGGATCGGCATTTAAATCATCACGTACTTCTTTCGGAGAATTCTTGATTAAATCACGATCAAAATTATCATTCGACATAGAGTTTATCCTTATTGTTGAAAATGGTTTTCTTAACGCATATCAATATGCTTTCATCACTATAAAGCTTTGAACTAAAATGACTTTAGAAGGCTTGTGCGGATTCAGTTAAGCTCTGTGAGGGTTTAAGAGGCAAATGTATCCAATTTAAAATAAATAAACATAAAAAAGACCGGTATTTACCGGTCTTTTAAAATTAATCCGCTTAGTCAAAATGAATCACTGTACGGATCGACTTGCCTTCATGCATCAGATCAAATGCTTCGTTAATCTGCTCAAGCGGCATGGTATGGGTTACAAATGGTTCCAGCTGGATATCACCTTTCATGGCCTGTTCAACCATTCCTGGCAATTGTGAACGACCTTTTACGCCACCAAATGCCGTCCCCATCCATTTACGACCAGTCACGAGCTGGAATGGACGGGTCGAAATTTCTTTACCTGCACCAGCGACACCAATAATGACTGATTGACCCCAGCCACGGTGTGCACATTCCAGTGCAGAACGCATTACGTCGACATTACCGATACATTCAAATGAATGATCTACACCCCAGCCTGTCATTTCCACAATGACTTGCTGAATTGGCTTGTCATAGTCTTTTGGATTTAAAAAGTCGGTTGCACCGAACTGTTTTGCCAGTTCAAATTTGTCAGCATTGGTATCTACTGCAATAATACGGCTGGCTTTGGCTTGACGGGCACCTTGTACTACTGCCAACCCGATACCACCCAGACCGAATACTGCAACCGTATCGCCTTCCTGTACTTTTGCTGTGTTATGTACTGCACCAATACCTGTAGTGACACCACAGCCTAATAAGCAAACGTGTTCATGATTTGCTTCCGGATTGATTTTCGCCAGAGAAACTTCAGCAACCACGGTATATTCAGAGAATGTTGAACAGCCCATGTAATGGTAAATTGGCTCGCCATTATAAGAGAAACGCGTGGTGCCATCCGGCATTACCCCTTTACCCTGAGTCGCACGTACAGCAACACACAGGTTAGTTTTTCCAGATTTACAGAACAGACATTCACCACATTCAGCAGTATATAGAGGAATCACGTGATCACCTGGTTTTAAGCTGGTGACACCTTCACCTACTTCAACCACCACACCTGCACCTTCATGGCCCAGAATTGCCGGGAATACACCTTCAGGATCTTCACCAGATAAAGTGAAGGCATCAGTATGACACACGCCCGTATGGCTAATTTTTACCAGAACTTCGCCAGCTTTCGGTGGTGCGACATCAACTTCAACGATCTGTAATGGCTCGCCTGGACCGAACGCTACCGCTGCACGTGATTTCATTTAAAACTATCCTTTGTTTGCTGATTTAACAGATGACTAACAGTAACCTCTTTCTATTCTGAGATTCAACCATTAACATCCTTAATATGGGAAGAATAAAGCCAAATAATTAATGGAAACTCAATGACTCACCGAACTAAAATACTTTGTATCAGTTTTATTAGCTTATCCATTTTTTTGACAGGCTGTGAGTTAGATCCAAACACATCGACTAAAGCAAAAATTACACCGGTACAATCCCAGCACTGGATTCAAAAAACCGAAGCCCGGGAAAATGTTCAGGAAGGTTTAACCGCTTATTTACCGCTATATGACGGTTTCATGAGTATTGCAGCACGGCTACACCTAATCAATCACGCCAAGCATCATCTTGATTTGCAATATTATATCTGGAACGATGATTTTATTGGCAATCTGGTATTGTCCCAGTTGCTGAATGCCGCCGATCGCGGAGTTAAAGTCCGGCTATTAATTGATGACCAGAATGGTACTCAGCTGGATGATAAACTGCTTGCGCTGAGCCAACATCCTAATATCGAAACCAAATTATTTAATCCTTATAAATTTCGTCACTTTCGCGCCCTAGATTATGGGCTGCGTTTAAAGAAAGTGAATCACCGTATGCACAATAAATTGATCATTGCCGATGGCAGTGTGGCTGTCACCGGTGGCCGTAATATCAGCAGTGAATATTTTGAAGCCAGCAATGATTTTCAGTTTACCGATGTCGATATTTTCTTTGCCGGCAATGCGGTCACAGATGCCAACCAGTCTTTTATCGACTTCTGGAATGATACGCTGAGTTATGATATCCAGCAGATCTTAGAGGAAAGGTCTAAACCGGATGATTTGGTTGAATTAAGAAAATTATTTGCTCAAACCCGTTTGGATGCCAAGGAAACCCAGCGTCGCGTCAATATTGCCGAGCAACAAATTGCCAAACAATTACAGTCACAACCTGTGCAATGGGCCAGTGCGCACTTTGTTGCCGATTCCCCCAGAAAAGCACGTCACACGATAAATGATGAAGACTTCATCTATACCCAGATGTTAGATCTGATGGGTGAACCAAAAAATCAGTTAGACTTGGTGTCTTCCTATTTTGTTCCCACCCAATGGGGAACGGATTATCTGAGCAAGCGTGCCCGAAATGGCTTGAAAATTCGAGTTGTCACCAACTCTTTTTTGGCGAATGATGTGCCTGTGGTACATGCCTACTATCAGCAATACCGTAATCAATTACTCAAAAATGGTATAGAAATCTGGGAATTTAAACCTTATATCGAACGTCGGGAACGTACCTGGTATGAGAAAATGACAGGTAATGTGATTCCAGCTAAAAATAAAAACAGCTCCAGCCTGCATGCCAAGTTTTTCCATGCGAATGGCAAAGTCTTTATCGGCTCTTTTAACTTTGATCCCCGTTCAGCACGCCTGAATACTGAAGTCGGACTGGTGATCGAATCAGAGAAGCTTCAAAATGAAATTGCAGCATCACTAGATAAATATCTGCCACGTATTGCTTATCAACTTAAGCTGAATGATAAAGGGGAAATTATCTGGCTGGACCAACAGAAAGACGGAAAAATTTTAAAATTTACACATGATCCTGAAACAACCCGATTCCAGCGTTTTATGATGCATTTGGTCACGACTTTTTCCGGCTGAATGGGCAATGTAATGACAAGCAGATGACAAAATTGAATTTCCACCTCATTTTAAAAATTGTTAATTTTAGGATTAATTGAAAATTGTGCAGGTTTTAGACGTTTATTCGATCAATACGGTCATGATCTATACCATAGCTCTAGATTGCCTTAAAATTACACTTTTCCAGTTTTCGTGAAGTTTTTTCGCCACACTCCCATGCAATTTTTTGATTTAAGCCGCCAGTTTAAGTTAAATGATATCCTTACACCAAACAAAACCCTTCAAGAATTATCCGCTCAGGAGTGGTTTCTCGCCAAAATCCGTGTAGAGCATGACTGTATTTCTGATACAGAGGTGATTGAAGGTCAGGCTATCATCCAGTCCAATGAAAATATCCAGATTGAACTGGAATGGCTGATTCAGGATTCTGGCTATGATCTGCAGGTGCTGTTTAAAGGTGTAGAAACTGAAGTTAATGAAGAAACTTTGGTCGTCGTCAAAGGTGCGAAACTGGTTGATGAGCAGCAACAATTACTATCTTCACAAGCTTTGAGTTTATGGATCGATGGCACGCTGTTGCCTTTATTACCGAATATTCGTCGTGAAATTAAATCCCGTTTAAATCTTTGGGATTATGTGGAATATGATAGTTAATATTTAAAGCCATCACTTAAAACTTTTAGGGCGATTCAATCGCCTTTTTTATTTTAGAATTTCTATAGAGATGAATGGTAAGTCGTAATGTCTCAGCAATTTTATATATGCTCTATGCTATGTTAATGAAAATAATAAAAAATGAAGATGACCTTATGATGGTAAATATTCAGCCTCAAGATTGGCTTAAGATCCGGAATGTCTTTGCTGATGCCCAGCGTGCTGCCATGCACTGCTCGGTATCTACAATCACCTCTGATGGATTTCCTACAAGCAGTCCCATCGGCACTTTATTTTTACATGAATATAAACCCACAGGCTTTTTCTTTGACCGCTACTGTACCAGCCTGAAACAGAACCTTCCACATAGTTCGAAACCGTGTATTCAAGCAGTAAATAGTAACCGCTCATTTTGGCTAAAATCTTTAATGAGCGGTAAATTTAGCAGTTATCCAGGTGTACGTTTATATGCGGAAATCAGTGAACTTCGACCTGAAACTGAACTGGAGCTGGTCCATCGTAGAATAAAACTATTAAGATGGACCAAAGGCAGCCGCCTGATCTGGTCTGACTTTACCCATGTTCGGGATTTTCAGGCGCATGGTTTTAAATGGGTGGAATATCCACAAATGATACCGGATACATAGATTTAATACTTACTATTAGTTAGAAATTAACTATAAGTATGAATTTGTTTTATTTTCTTAATCCCAAAATGAAATATTTGCTTCAATCAAGATAGTTTTAACGTAAACAGTATAAGTATCGCATTCACATTTATCGCTAAAGCCTAAATCAGTCCAGCATCTCTAAACAATTCCCGATAGGCTTCCGCTTTTTTCTCCAAAGCCAATGGATAGGCTCGTGATGATGATGGCATTCGATAGAGTTTTAATTCGCGTCCAGCAAAATGTGCTTTACTCGGCTGCCCGATAGCAGGTTTTTCTGTGTCTTCAGGCATGGATAACATCAGAGTTTCGGTTGCTTTATCGCCTGTGGTCATAATGCTATGACATAAAGGCATCTGAACAAGCAGTTTGTTAAGATCAGTCGGCGTAACAATTTCCAGAAACTTATCTGAAGCATTCCCCTTCAATCGCCGGATCTGGTATGCCGTATCAAAGATCGCGATACCTTTTTCCAGCAAAAATTCCCGAATCAGCATCTCCTGAAAATTCTTATTGGCAAGATCCAGAAAGTAATCTTTATTATGAAAGAAAATTAAACCAAATATCCGCCACATATCATTTTGATAATTTGGATAATAGAAACGCATTTTCCAACGTGTTTCTGGTGGCGGAAAACTGCCCATCATCAGAAGTTTGGAATTTTCCGGTAAAAAAGGTTCTAGAGGATGGGTCTCAATATCCGACATAAAATTCCACTAAATTAGTGTATAAAAATTCTATTCTAAAATTTTTGGCGGATTTTTGTAGCAACTTCCTGTCCCCAAAGCGTATAAACTTCTTTACTCGGGTGAAAACCGTCTTGGGCCATTTCCAGATTGAGTGCCTGATATTGTTTGATATCGTACTCAATCCACTGCATATTGGCTTTCTTGCTGACAAATTTCTCCAGCTCAGAGTTCATGGCTTTGGCATAACGACCAAATAACCAGGCTAATGGATTTGGTAAAGCCGGGAACATGTTCATGGGTGGAACACCGGCCGCGATAATTAACTCAGGACTAAAGCGACTTTCAATCGCCTGATAAAGTTTCTGCTGCTTTTTAATCCACACATCTGCGGGTATCAGCTTGGTAACATCATTTACACCGACTGAAGTCACCACAACATCATAGTGTTCAGCCGGAATTTTTTCTAATACGCGAATGACATTGGAAGTCGTATCTCCCGATTTCGCCTGAAGTTTCCAGCGAATCTGATAATCTTGCTGGAGCTGACTCAAGATTGCCCCAGTTAATGCGTCTTCTTGATGATCTACGCCGACACCGGCTGCTGCCGAATCACCAACAATCAGGATGGATAAAGGTTTCCCCTGCCCAATCAGACCTTCGCGTTCCCCAGCAGGTTCTGGTAATCGTAGCGTTTTTTTCTTGACGCGATTACCCTGGATAACTAGAGCAGGTATTAAGGCAATCGTAGCAGCTTTGAGCAACATAATAGATTAATTTATATAAGGATAGGATGAATTTTACCCCAGTTTATAATTTTCAAGTAACAACTTAATAGTCAATTTTTATGAATATTCACATATTTATATTTCTATCCATTTCTATGCCTTGTCCCCTAATAATGGCTGTAGTATTTTAAAAAAGTATTCGCCATTATTATAAAAAACAATTAATAATCAAAAAATTAAAACACAATATCAATATATACCGCTTAAAATTCTTCTTAATAATTCTGTATCAAAATTAAAGTATAGAAATAAAAAATCCCGCTTATAGCAGGATTTTACTTCATTATTATTTTACTTAGCTTTGATTTCATTCCAGCGATTTAAACGACGGAATGTTCCAATATCATTAAAGCGCACACCTACTTCTTTCATGACTTTATGTGCGGTCTTGGCAGTCATATGACGGATATAAAATGGCTCTTTTACGACAAAATGATGGATCGCATGTGTTGCACCAAAGTTAAAGCAGAATAGCTGGAATGGCATCATCCACCATGGGTTCAAGACTTGGGTTTGTTTGATTACATCACGCGGGTCAATATCGCCGTAATAATGCATATTTGAACTGACAAACTGTAAACTAAAAGAACGGATAAAGTTCGGCAGCACCCAGATGACTGCCATTAAATTAACCCATGGCATGGCCTCGATTATGCCTTGTGACCACAGCATTTCATAACCAAACATGGGTACGATCGCATTGGAAATATGAAATACTGCAAATACATAACACAAACCGTAGTAAGCAATACTTAAAGGCAAAAAGCCAAGCAGCTGTGAAATTTGTGCAATTTTACGTTCTTTTTCAGGCTGCTTTTCCAGAAACAGGTGGATCATTTTGAACATCTGAAATGGCCGCAGATAGACTGACATCAACTGGTCACTGATCACTAAAATACGTCGAATCCCCCACGGCATACCATTACTGATACCACGTTCTTCCAGGTCACTTTCAGTTCCTGAATATTTATGATGATGTAGATGCAGGCGACGACGTGCCCACGGACTGATCGTATTCGGACGTGCTAACCAGACCAAAGCCAGCATTAAATGATGTGCCCATGGCATTTTTTTGAAATACATGTAATGGATCAAATCATGTTCCAATTCATGTGTTAAGGATGCAAATATGGCAATCAGTGGAATGGTGATCCATGCAGTCAGATATCCATAATAAAAGGCGAACGCAGATATAATCATGCCTGACCAGGCAAGAGCCAGAATACTCGCACCAATAAAATTTTGATGTTTCAGGATGGGATATCGTGCTCGCAGGTCCTCGCCAGCCTGCATGACGACAGTTCTGACTTTGGCAATCCGCTGCTGACTGGTCATATCCGAAGATGAAGACATATGTACAACCTTTAATTTATGGACGGGTGTACATTAAAGGAAAATACGAAAAATAAAAGTTGATATTTCTGGTTTTAAAAACAAGATGTTTAGAAAAAAAGCAGTTGTTACAAAATAAATTTTAATTCAATAAAATTGTATTTTATTTAAGCGATTTCACTTTTAAATAATTTAGTAGATATATTCCTAGACTAAAGGTGAATTTTCATACATATAAAGTTGAATATTAAAATATAACTTCATTTTTTTCCAATAACTTAACTTATATTTATGAAAATTAAATTAGCTATTTTAGCACTAACTCTAACTGTTAGCTCAACGGTTCTCGCGGAAGGTATTAATTGGGGAAAAGTTAAAGATGGTTTATATACTTATGTTTTAAACCCAATGCTTCAGACTAATAATCCTGAATTAATGAGAGGAAAAGTTATTGGTCAGGAGACTAATACAAAGCCTCAAATTACCGTAAATATGACAGCAGGGCAAATCATACATGCTTTAAATTATTACGAAAAACAGTATGATCAAAAAATCGCTGAGTATGTTCAAGCAAATCGGGATGACCTACATTTTAGTAAAAAGACAAAAATTTTATGTGAAGCAGAAAGTGCAGCTATAGCTGCTATAAATGTTATGCAATTAGACGCTAACAGGAATAGAAAAGACCTACCTGCTTCACTACTAGCCACAATTTCGGAAAAACACAACTACTATGATGAGCAACGTAAAGAAATGGTGTATGAACAACAACGTCTTAATCAGTCTAATGTAAATTGTTTTGACTATTTCCCATATCAATAAACATATCTAAAGGAATATAGAGTCAGAATCTATATTCCCTTTAAATGATCAAAATTTTATTAAATATTTTGATTTAAAATAAAAATCTATTAGGTAAACTTAAATAGTGATGTCACATGAATCGTTGAATTTATTAGAAATGATTGCTTTTAAAGACTAGATCACATTTACCCGGTATCTGTTCACCATTTACATTCATGACAAGAGTCGAACCACGTGCTTTGCTCTTACATGCATTTTGCACAGCGGGAGCGCGTATTGCTTCATAGTCCAAGGCATTTACTTGAGCAGGTTTAAAGCCGATCTGACATGAGCCTTTTATGGTATGACCCTCAATTTTAACCGTAAGCTTTACATGAGGTCCTTTTCCCTCACACAATCGGGTCGTATCCGGATTTTTTCCTTCATCAGATGCTGCTTGAGCATATGGCATTGCTGTCAATACCAGAATAATGATAAAAGCTAATTTTTTCATTTGGTTATAAGCCCATATACATATATTCACCAACCCTTAGCTATGCTAAACCATAATGTATAATCATATTTATAAAAAATAATTTCCAGACATTATTTTCTTAATTTTTAAAGTCAAAATGTTTCAATTCCAAAAATAAAAAAGCCCCGTTAGGAGCTTTTTGATCATCCAAACAAGAATTATCCTAGTTTATTCACCAGTTTTAGTGGCAATACTTTCATAGCCAAGCCCAACGGTAACCAAGGCCATTTTGGTACATACGCTTTAACCGGCGCTTTTTCAATTTCAGCAGCCAATAAACGCGAACCCGTTTTTTCGTCTACCTCAAAAGGCAGTTTTTTCGCACCTTCATTAATTTCAGTACGAATATAACCCGGGAAAATCGTCGTCACTTTAATAGGTGTATCAATCAGCTCGGCACGAATTCCTTCTGCCAGATGCGCGACTCCGGCCTTACTTGCACCGTAAGCGGTCAGGTGTTTTGGCATACCACGCATTGCGCTCATGGATGAAATCATGACCAAATGACCTGAGTTTTGCGCACGAAAAATCTCGACTGCAGCTTCACATTGGGCTAATGCAGAAATAAAATTGGTTTCCACCGTAGCTTTGTTAATAGCAAAGTTGCCTTTTCCAATACGACGACCTTCACCAACGCCAGCATTCACGATAATTCGGTCAATGCTACCAAACTCTTCCCTAAAGGCACGAAATACTTCAAAGACCTGATCATAGTTGGTCACATCCAGGGTTTTGGCAATCACTTTGATCCTGTACTGGTTTTCCAGTTCCTGCTTTAAAGCTTCCAGACGTTCCATACGACGCGCACAGATTGCCAGGTTATAACCCTTTTGTGCAAATTCACGTGCCATACCTGCACCAATTCCGGAACTTGCCCCGGTAATTAGAATTGTTTTAGCCATTTTTTATTCCTTTAAAATCATTTTGTTCCAGATCTTTTAGATCCAGGTGAGTAATTCTGGTTGATTTGCCTTAATAAAATGATGTTCATTCAGACTAAGTAACTGCGGTTCATTACCCACCAAACGCAAAGTCGTCATGCTGGTATTGGCAATGGCCCAGTTTAAGGCAAAAGTTTTGCTTGGACTCAAGCCTAGAATTTTCCCTGCTGCCACAGAGATAACGCCACCCGAAGTAAATACTACAGCATAGCGCGGTCTTTTCTCAGCCAGTTCATCGCATAGATCTTGCAATGCAGATTCAACACGGTTTTTAAAATCTGGCCAGGATTCTTCATATTCATGGTGATAATCTCCCCCCGTCCAGCGTTCAATTGCCCCTTCAAAGATTTTGCTTAAATACGCTCGAGGATTGGCATGTTGTGCCACATCTTCTTTTAATAATTCCGGCTGATTAAATCGCGGCTCATACCTGGCAAAGACTTGAGTATGATTAAATTCATTCCAGGCAGGATTGGTAATCAATTCACTTTCAGGAAAACACTCATCCAGGCACAGTTGCGCTGTTTGCTGATGACGTTGCATTGATCCAGCCATCACTACAGGTGCTTCTTTAAGAATAGAGTCGAAATAACGTCCAAGTAACTTGGCTTGCAGTTCACCGTTGGGAGAAAGCTGATCATAGCTTTCTGCTCCAAAAGATGCCTGGCCATGTCGAATCAGGTAAATGGTGGTCATTTTGGCATTAACTCTTTAAATTTGTTCATATACTTCTGGGCAAGATCATTGGCTTCGATCTTTTGTTTGCCAATCAGCTTTAAGGCACGGATATGCAATGCATGAATCACCACCCAAAAATCTTTAAACGCCGGGTTATTGGTCTGTTTATGGTAGTAACGATAATAAATCTGCTGGGCAATTACCGCTAAACGGAAAATGCCAAATACTTCATAGAAGGTCCAATTCTCTGGCTGTAATCCAGTTTTTTCCAGGTAGTAATCCACAACCTCCTTACGGGTAAACATCCCTTTTAGATTGGTCGGCTGACGGCGGGTTGCCTTAAAAATTGCATTGTCAGTCTCTTCCACCCAATAGGCCAAGGCAGAACCCAAGTCCATCAGTGGATCACCTAGAGTCGCCATTTCCCAGTCCAGTACCCCAATCACCTGTGTTGGATTGTCAGGATCCAGAATAACATTATCAAAACGCCAGTCATTGTGAATCACACAAGTTTTAGAATCGGCAGGAATATTATCTTTTAGCCAGTTACGTACGTACTTGAATGAAGGTACGTTAATCGTTTTAGCTTTGTCATAACGGCTATCCCAACCTTCTACCTGACGTCGGCAGTAACCCTCACCTTTGCCTAACTTTTCCAGTTCAGTACCGTGATAAGGAACCTGATGCAACTCGATCAGTTTATCAATGACATTGATACAGAGTTCGCGTACCTGAGCTTCACTGAAGTCCAGATCTTTAGGCAAATTCGCTCGTGGAATAATGCCTTCAATGCGTTTCATTACATAGAAATCACAGCCAATCACTGACTCATCCTGACATAGCAACAACATTTCCGGAACAACTGGATAGTGATCAGCCAGTGCCCGTTGTACATGATATTCACGCGCCATGTCATGTGCAGATTTAGCTTTGGTGCCTTTAGGTGGACGACGCAGAATTAAATCGGCATTGCTATATTTCAGGCGATAAGTCCAGTTCGACGCACCACCAGAATATTGGGTGACTTCAACAGGACCCTCAATATTTTCACCATGTTCAATCAGCCAGTTTCCTATAGCGCGGACATCCAGTTCTTCACCCTCACGAACTTTTCCACCGACATCAATGACTGCCATAATATTTCCTTAAAATCTTTTTACTATCTAAATATCTTTAAACTTAAGACTTATTTTTTACGACGCGTACTATAACCACGTTTTGCCAACTCTAATTTTGCAATCATGCCCTTATGTACTTCATCCGGGCCATCCGCCAAACGTAGTGCACGTGCCTGGGCAAAGAATCCGGTCAATGGTGTATCACGTGAAACACCAGCGCCACCATGAATCTGGATTGCCATATCCACGACTTTTTCCAGCACACTTGGTGCCACGACTTTAATGGCCGAGATTTCTGTCAAAGCCGCCATGTTCCCTAAAGTATCCATTTTATAGGCAGCATACAAGGTTAATAATCGTGCCTGATCAATTGCAACCCGTGCTTCTGCGACCCGTTCCAGATTACCACCCAGTTTCAAAATCTCTTTACCAAACGCCGTGCGGCTCATGCCACGGTCAATCATCAGTTCCAGAGATTTTTCTGCTGCGCCAATACAACGCATACAGTGATGAATACGACCTGGGCCTAAACGACCTTGGGCAATTTCAAAGCCCTGACCAGCGCCCCCAATAAAATTGGATACCGGTACCCGCACATTATCAAAACTAACTTCGCCGTGGCCATGTGGAGCATCATAATCACCAAAGACGGGCAACATACGTTCGATTTTCACACCCGTAGTATCGACTGGAACTAAAACCATAGAATGTTGATGATGACGGTCTTTAGTTTCATCGGGAGTATGTGCCATAAAGATAATGATTTTGGCATTTGGATCACCCAGACCAGAGGACCACCATTTACGGCCATTTAATACAATTTCATCGCCTTCAATGACCGCCGTTGCCTGCATATTTGTGGCATCACTGGAGGCAACTGAAGGTTCGGTCATACAGAATACCGAGCGGATTTTTCCCTCTAATAACGGCATGAGCCATTGCTGTTTTTGGTCCTCAGAACCATAACGCCACAATACTTCCATATTGCCGCTATCTGGGGCATTACAGTTAAATACCGTTGGTGCAATCAGACTACGTCCAGACAGTTCAGCAATATGCGCATATTCATTAACTGACAATCCTTGACCCAATTCAGCACAAGGCAGGAACATATTCCATAATCCCGCTGCTTTGGCTTTGGCTTTTAAATTTTCCAGTTCAGCCGGCCATTGCCATTTGGTCCAGTCACTGCCCTGATTCAACTCATGCACCTGATGCCAGAAATCTGCCTCAATTGGCTCGATCTCATCTCTAATAAATTTTCTGGTGCGTTCAACGTAGTCCTGTGCACGTGCTGATAGCTCAAACATGGCAACTTTCCTCTGGATATGATTATTCTGCTTTACAAGACCTTAACCTAAAACATATTATGAATAAAATGATTTTATTCCATAGTTTAATATGCAACAGATTCATAATAAAAACAGTATCGATCTTCGCAGTTTCCATCGGATCGATATTAATTTATATCCACTTTTTGTTGCTGTCTTTGAACAGAAAAGTATTTCCCGGGCTGCACAAATCCTGTCAATTACCCAGTCTGCTGCCAGTCATGCCTTACAGCGTCTAAGACAGCATCTGCAGGATGATTTGTTTGTACGGACTGGCAGTAAAATGCAGCCAACGCCGTTTGCGGAACAGATTTATTCAGACATTAAACATGCTCTCATCACCATCCAGAATATTTCCATCCAGAACCAGCAATTTGAGCCCACCTTGGTACAAAATCTAAAGATTGCTGTGCATGATGAAATTGAACCGATGATCTTGCCAAAACTGGTCGCACATTTTCAGCGTTTTAATCTGGATATTCAGTTTGTCAGTATTAAACTGGACCGAAAGAATATTGTTTCTGATTTGGCAACCCAGCAAGTTGATTTTGTGATCGATCTGGAACAGCCTTTGGGCGACAAAATCCAGTTTGAATTACTGGATCAGGATGAGTTTGTCGTCTGTACTCAACAGCAACAAGTCACGGAAAAAAGTTATCTCGCCTCCCCACATATTGGTGTGTCTTCGCGCCGGACTGGCGTATTGGTTGAAGATCTGTATTTAAGCCGTAATCACCTATCTCGGCAAATTTTCCTGCGTTGTCAGCATTACTCGACGGCGTTACAGATTTTGCAGCAGCATCCATCAGCGATGCTCACCATTCCCAGAAATGTTTTAAATCATTTGCATATTGATAAAAGCCTGAAAATTTTTGAAGTTCCTGTAAAATTGCAGAAAATTAATATGGGAATGTATTGGTATAAGGATTTACAAGACAATAAGAGACATCAATTTTTACGGAGTGAGATTAATAAAGTTTTTGCTTAGGCTATTTTTATAAGTGAATTTTAAAAATGCTTAGGCTATTTTGTTTGCTTAAAAAATCCTCGTATAAACGATTACAAAGCCTTAAGACGTGAGGCTTTGATCTAGAATGAACACTTTATAAGTCAGCTATTTCTTCACCTGACTGCGCTTGTTCTGGATTTTAATTTTGTTGCATCTCTCAACTTCTTGGCAAATTTTACTTGGCCTTGTGGCTCTATGTTTCTCCTATTATTTGCTGCACAAACTTGTGGTGTTTTTACAAGAACTGTTCCGCCCCTTCAAAAAAGGCAAAAAATACTGGTGTCGAGTTAAGGCCGTCAGCGATGGCGACACCCTCACCTGCTATCGTTTCAATATCCGTCGTTCAGAAACCCGCTTACGCTTTGCCTATGTGGATGCACCTGAATCCAGTCAAGCCTATGGCAAGGAATCCCAGCGGCTGGTCTCAAAAATGATCAAGAATAGACTGGTCCGTGTGCAAATTACCGATATTGACCGTTATGGACGCTGTGTTGGAGTCATTTACCGACGTCGTAAAAATGTCAATGAAGAACTGATCAAGCGTGGTGCGGCTTGGGTTTATGAAGAATATATCCGTGACAAGAAACACCTCTCCTATCTGATGAGCCTGCAAAGCAATGCCAAGAAAAATAAGAAAGGTCTCTGGCGCGGCACACACCCGGTACGACCAAGTGTTTACCGTAAACAGAAAAAATCCTGAGCAGAATAAAGAGCCTTTGGCTCACTGCCGTCTCACAATTTTAATCAGGCTATGTATTAGGTCATCAGAGCAATTCGATAATTTTTAAATATATGATATTATTATATATTTATAATTATATATGCACAGCCTTATCTTCTCTTTAAAAGTTTAAATGGCTTTGTGCAGGCAGAATCATACTTTGGAAAAACTCAAAATAGGCAAAAGTCTTTTATTTCCCCATTACGACGTCGTGTCGTGATGGGGAATGTGTTGCATCCCTGCCACCCGCGCGTATCTAAAATCTAATCACTGCAACTCTGGGACATGCCTTTCCGCTATCTTTTATTTTAGCTGATGCTTATAAATAGTTTCGGTAAATTCGCCAAAGACTGAGACTTTTTCGAACAGATGCTCGCTATACATCAAGTCATCAATTAGACGCTCGGCATCGGCATGCTGTATTCCGCTAAGTTGAGTAACTAATTCAATATTAGCTGACGTGATCTCTTCACAAGTGACGGCAACTGAATCTGTCTTCCTTTTCCATAACAGTTTTTTAAATTCGATTTCAGTTAAATCAAAATGCTGTTGCATCAATTTGTGCTGGATAACCTGTATACCGAATGATTCAAGTAATATTTTCAACCCAGCATCCAGTTCATTTCCGATGACAATCAGGCTCTTACAATTTGGGTCAAGTAAGGCCTTGAATACGGCATAGCGCTGTAAATCTGACATGGAACAACCATCAGTTGCCAAATCAAAGCAAATATCCATTTCCTGTAAGGCTTGGGTATGGTTTAGTTTCAGCGCTTCTACCCGGAAATATTCTCCCAGCACCTGTTGCAGTTCAGTATTGGCTGGAGCGATAAAGATGGTTTTATGTTTTAGCACGGACAGAATAAGCGGACTAAAGACATAACTCAGTCGAGAAGCATCAAATTGATCCAGCAACATTACATGATGAATTGTTTCAGTATATCCGCGTGTTTGTGCTGCCTCTTTAACTGCGTGGATCAGCTGTTCAGGTAAGGTAATTGCTGGTTGATGTAAATCCATCATTAAATTAGAACTGCTTTTAAAACATTCACTGATAATTGTTGTTAGGTCTAAATCCTGCATAAATCCACCTTAGCCACTGCTCACATCCAGATTTGCATGTTAAAGAAAACCAAAGATTTTTCCCACCAGATTAGCTCATTTACTCGTTGAAATATTTGTTAAGCCATATCGGAGCAACTGATACATCACTTGAATTTTCATATTTATAAGCGTAAATTAAGCATATTTAGTTAACCAGGTTAACATTATTCCTTATGGATACTACCTCCCGCTTTAGATTTGCATTATTACGCTGTGCAAGATTGCTCGGGGATGAAATGAATGCGGTGTTAATTGAACACGGCTTAAATTATTCCTTATGGCAAAGTCTGGTCATTATCAAAATGAATGGTCAATGTACAGCACTGGATATCGCCCAGGAACTCAGGATTTCAAAACCTGCTGTAACCAAGCGTTTAAATACTTTGATTGAAATGAACTTTATTGAATCACAACCCATGACAGATAAACGCCAGAAATTACTGCAGCTGTCTGAAATGGGTGAACAACAGTTCCAGCAATGTTGCGGCAAAATTGATGTTTTGGAAGCAGAATTACTGCAAGACTTCAATAAAGATGAGCTGAAACGTGCTCATGCTTTTGTTTTAGAATTTATGCATTCTCTTCAGGCGAGAAAGGAGCTTCAACATGACTGAGGCTCCATCCAAGCTTTGGACAAAAAATTTTATTTTTCTCAGTGCAATGAACTTCCAGCTGGTTCTGGTGTTCTATCTCCTGGTCATTGTCAGTGTTGGTTATGCCTTAGCTGAACTGGATGCCACTACTGCACAAGCGGGATTAATCTCCGGTGTATTCGTGGTCGGGACTTTAGTTGGCCGATTGCTGATAGGAAAATTCCTGCCCAATCTGGGTGCCAAAGCCAGTCTGGTTGCTGGAGCCTTGGGCTTTTTCCTGTTCTCCGGTCTGTATTTTATTCCAGTGGATGTACCTTATCTGATTGCGATCCGCTTTGCTCACGGCTTTATGATGGGTGTCGCAGGGACTGTTATTGGAACTGTCATTGCCCAGACCATTCCAGCAACTCGACGTGCTGAAGGCATTGGCTACTTCAGTACCAGTAGTACGCTAGCCACTGCAGTGGGTCCATTCCTGGCGATCTGGCTAATGTCACAATATGACTATAAGGTGATTTTTACTTTTACTTCTATTGTGGCTTTCACCTGTCTGCTCTTCAGTTTTGGTGTTGATACTTCAAAAGTAAAACTGACTGCAAAAGCTGGTACGCAGCAGTCTGCTCAGCCTACTTCACGTCTGGCGCAGTTTGTTGAGCCTAAAGCTTTTCCTATTGCAGTTATTATTCTGATTGCTGGTGCATGTTATTCTGGCGTACTGTCTTTTCTTAACCTGTATGCCAAGGAAATTGATCTCTTGCAGGCAGCTTCGTTCTTCTTCCTGATGTATGCAGCCGCAATTTTGATTTCTCGCCCATTTACCGGCCCATTGATGGATCGTAAAGGCGAAAACATCATCATGTATCCTGCGATTGTGATTATGGCAATCGGTATTGGTTTGCTCAGTCAGGCACATAATTCATGGATGCTCCTCACTAGTGCAGCGTTATTAGGTTTTGGTTATGGCAATATTCAATCCATTTGCCAGACCATTGCGGTAAAAAGTACCACAATAGAGCGTATGGGACTGGCAACATCAACCTTCTTTATTGCTCTTGATGCTGCACTTGGTTTTGGACCGTATTTTATTGGCCAGTTTCTGGATCAGATCGGTTATCAGCATTTGTATTTGTATAGTGCGGTCATTACACTCAGCTGTCTGCTTTGGTATTATCTGCTGCATGGACGTAAAGTTAAAGCTGCTGCAACTTGATGACATGCTAAAAGCGCCGGCTAAATCGACGGCGATATTCTAACGGGGTTAACCCCGTTTTTTTATGGAATAATCGCCTGAAAGAGCTTGGATCATGATAACCGACATGTTGCATGATCAGATCCACCGCCTGTTCAGTTTCTTCCAGCCTTTTACGGGCTGCTTCAATCCGAAGGGCTTGCAGATACTGATTGGGTGGCACATCCAGTGCCTGTTTAAAACGTCTAATCAAAGTACGTGTGGTGAGGTTAAAACGTGTTGCCAGTTGTTCCAGATTAAGTGATTCATGAAAATGCTGTTCCAGCCAATCCTGTACTTTTTGTACCAGCTCATCATGATGCGTCTTGCCAATTTTTAGTAAGGAATAAGACAGCTGGCTGTCACGCCGGTAATCAATCACAAAGGATTTGGCTGACTGCATCGCCAGCTCAAAACCATAGTAGCGTTCAATCAGGTGCAGTCCTAAGTCAAACCAGGCCAGACCACCACCTGCACAGTAGATATGCTGATCCCGGCTAATCAGCTGATCGGCATGAAGCTTTACTTTAGGGTAAAGAGTCTGAAACATATCCTGAAAGCCCCAATGCGTGGTCGCCTGGCGATCATTCAAAATACCGGCTTCAGCCAAAAAGAAATTCCCCGTACAGTTTCCTGCAATCACTTTCTGCTGCCGGTCTGCTTCCTTTAAATAACGGATCAGTTCCGGATTCTGTTGCAAGGTTTCGATAATCGGTCCGGCAATCGTAGGGACAATGGTAATATCTACATCCTTGATATCTGCATAAGCTAAATGTGCCTGGATCAATATCCCATTAATACAACGGATCGCCTGCCCTTGGGTACTGGCAAT
The DNA here is from genome assembly GCF_000264725.1 of Acinetobacter sp. HA. Classification (NCBI taxonomy): domain Bacteria; kingdom Pseudomonadati; phylum Pseudomonadota; class Gammaproteobacteria; order Moraxellales; family Moraxellaceae; genus Acinetobacter; species Acinetobacter sp. HA. The sequence continues at coordinate 109,899 of NZ_AJXD01000097.1, forward strand.
TTCTACCTGAAACAGACGATGAATTTCCTGCTGCTGAATCCGGTTCCAGCTCACGCCCGCCATGGCAAATAAATCCACGACTCCAGTAATAGCCGATGCTAAAGCCCCATCAAAACCTAAAACCACCACCTTTTTCATCTGAATATCATTGTCACTTTTCACATCTTAAGTGTCATTATTGACAATTCTAAAAAATAAAAGCAACTACTAGTCTTAAACACATCATATAAATACTCGATTTAAAACTAAATATGACTCAACTTATCGATGACAAAGACCTGAATTTCCTGCTGTATGACGTTTTTAAACTGGAACAGCTGACCCAACTTGAACGTTATCAGGAACATGATAAAACCACCTTTGACAGTATTTTAGATACGGCCAAAGGCATCGCTACCGATTATTTTGCGCCGCACAATGCCAAAGCAGATCAGCACGAACCAACTTTTGACGGCAAAAAAGTCGAAACCATTGCTGAAGTCAAAACTGCATGGAAACAGTTTTCCGATGCCGGATTACTCTGCGCTCAACATGATTATGATGCCGGCGGTATGCAGTTACCGATTCTGGTCAATATGGCGTGTAATGCCTTTTTTATGTCCGCCAATCCATCGACAGTGGCTTATTCTTTCTTGACCGCTGCCGCAGCCAATGTGATTCAGGCTTTCGGCACCGAGGAACAGAAACACACATTTGTACCCCATATGTTCAGCGGCCGTTTTTCTGGCACCATGGCACTGACAGAACCGGATGTCGGTTCATCCCTTGGTGATCTGACCACCAAGGCCATCCCTCAGGCAGATGGATCCTATCGGATTAAAGGTCAAAAGATGTTTATCTCTGGGGGTGACCAGGACATTACTGAAAATATTGTGCATCTTGTGCTTGCCCGGATTCAGGATGCACCTCAAGGCGTGAAGGGTATTTCCCTGTTTATTGTGCCAAAATTCAAGACCCGTGCCGATGGTCCACTTGATGAATCCAATGATGTTCAATTGGCTGGCCTATTGCATAAAATGGGCTATCGCGGGACTACCTCGACAGTGCTGAGCTTTGGGGAAAATGACAATTGCTTAGGCTATTTGCTTGGTGAAGCAGGTCATGGTTTGAAATATATGTTCAAGATGATGAATGAAGCACGTGTCGGTGTGGGACTCGGTGCGGCAATGATTGGCTATCGTGGTTATCTGGAGTCTCTGAATTATGCCAAAAACCGTCCACAAGGACGTCCGGTAGCCGATAAAGATCCAAACAGTAAACCAGTGAATATCATTGAGCATAGCGATGTTAAACGTATGCTGTTGACCCAGAAGTCCTATGTTGAAGCATCACTGGCACTGTGTCTGTTTGCAGCCCGCCTGATTGATGAACATCAGGCAGCTCAGGATGAAGAGAGTGCTATTTTGCTGGATCTGATTACACCAGTGGTCAAATCCTTCCCTTCTGCCTATGGCCCCAAAGCCAATGACCTGGCGATTCAGGTCTTGGGTGGTGCAGGCTATACCCGTGAATATCCGATTGAACAGTGCTACCGGGACAACCGTCTGAATCCAATCCATGAAGGCACTTATGGCATTCAGTCTCTAGATCTACTCGGTCGTAAACTGTGGCAACACAACGGTAAAGGTTTAAGCCTGCTCATGCAGCGTATCCAGAAAACTTTATCCGAGATTCAGGATCATAAGTTAGCTGAACTGGCAGAAACTTTTAAAAAGCATCTTGCGACTGTACAAAAAACCACGCAGGTTTTAGGTCAGGCTTTGCATCAAAGCCGAGTTGAGGCAGCATTGGCAAATTCAGGTTTATATCTGGATATGATGGGTAAAACCATTATTGCCTGGTTATGGCTGGAAATGGCGAATCAGGCACAGTTAAAATTTGTCTCGTCTGACTATGCAGAAGATCAACAATTCCTGACAGGAAAAATGCAGGCAGCTCAATACTTTATCCGCTGGGAATTGCCTGAAGTTGAACATCAGGCACAATTACTGATGAACTTTGATGATACCTGCCTGAATATGCAGCCAGAATGGTTTTAAGATTTAACGAAAATGAATAAAAAATGCGCCCTGAAAGGCGCATTTTTTATTCAAAACTGGAAAATATTAAAAACTGAAAATAGTTAAGCTGCATTATCTTGTATGCCAAATTTTCTGAAAATCTGCTTGCGTTTAGCAGGTAAGATATTGGCTTTGTTCAGGTCGCCTTGATAATGTTGATACACACGCTTATCCATCATTTTGTACCACAATGGTGGTATCAAAGCTGGAATCAGCATGGTCGCATAACCGCTTGGCAAGACAGGTGCTTCCTCAAAATTGCGCAATGCCTGAAACGGCCGGCTTGGGAACGCATGATGATCAGAATGGCGTTGTAACTGATACAGAAACAGGTTGGTAACAATATTGTTATTGTTCCAGCTGTGTTCAGGCAAAGTACGCTCGTATTTACCTTTCTCAGTTTCAGCACGCTTCAAACCATAATGTTCAATATAATTGACAATTTCAAACAGGCTGATGCCATAAAATGCCTGTGTTAACGTATATGGAATAATCTTCTTGCTAAAGGTTTTCAGCATCAAGCCATGATAAGCAGCAGTCATCCCCCAGCCATGAAACAATTCATTTTCCTTGCTAAAGAAACTCAAGTCTTTACGCTGTAAACGGCGTTTTTCAATTTCAATTGCAGATTTAAGTCCACCAAATACCGTACGTGGCCAGAATTTGTAGAATGACTCCCCCATTTTTGATGAGGCAGGATCTTCAGGCGTCGCGACCCGTTTATGATGTCCATAAGGATGTTCAATCCGGAAATGGTTATAAGCCAATGGCATCAGGCTGGCATGTGACCAGTAGTGATCAGATTTATTCGGGCGGTGACTCAATTCATGTGCAGTGTTTACGCCAACTCCATTAATTGCACCCATCGAGATCCCCAGTAGAACCTGATCGGTCAATGAAACATTGGGGCGTGATACCACATAGCCTGCAAAAGTATTAGCAGCCATTTGCAAAGGAATAAACAATTTTACGATACGGTCATAATAGGGATCTTTGATTAAAGCTTTGATCTGATCATCGCTGGGATTATTTTCATCCTCGCCAATCAGAGCATCTAGTGTCGGAATGATGACATGCAGTAATAATGGACCACCCAAGGCAAAAACTTTCTTGGTGACTTTCGGTCCAAAATGGTAGCCGGCCAAAATACCCATACCGATGACTGGCAGACCGGGACTCAACAGCCATCCGAAACGTTTTTTATCTAGCTGGCGGCCCTTCAGCAACTGAGCGTCCTGCTCCAGGTGAATATTTGTGATTTTTGCAGGGACATTCATTGCGACCCTCCTGTTTTATGTTACCCTGCCCTTATAGTTGAATAATTCAGCGCATGTGCACAGTTGTCAGCGTCCAGAAAAGCTATGTCAGCGTCTTTGTCCTGATCAGCCGATTTCTGACCTCAATTCACATGCAGATTTAAATAAAAATATCTTTTTAATTCAGAATAGAACACGCATGGATGCGCTTAGTAAAATTTTTGATGATATACATTTAGCCAAATCAGAATATATCTATCTGAATGTTCATCATCCTTATCGGCTGTTATACAGACATGAACCGTCCATGCTGGCCTATGTGATTTTGCATGGACAGGCACACCTTAGCTTTGAAGATTCAGACCATGTCATTGTCTTACAGCAGGGTGATCTGATTCTGCTTCCATCTGCCAAAGCGCACCAGCTGCATTGTCCAAATGATCAAGAACTAACACAAAGTAGTCCCATTAACAGCTTCTTTGCTTCGCATTCACAGCAAAGTATTGATTTCGGTCAGGTCCAGCCACAACGCAACTTTATTCTGGCGATTCGTTCAAAAATGGATATCCAGATGGCGCGACCGCTAATTACCTCTTTGCCGGATTATCTGCATATCCAGCATATTTTGAGTGATTCAGCCCCGGAATGGTTACAGATCGGATTACAGTTCCTGGCTTTAGAAACCCAGAATACACGTCCGGGCCGTGACCGTATTCTCGATCATTTGGTCAGTATTTTACTTATTGAATGTGTACGGGATTATATTTTGAATGCCCGGCATGCCTCCAGCTGGTTAAATGCCTTAAGCCATCCTGAACTTTCCAGTGCCTTAGCTGCCATTCATGGCCAGCCAGAACAGAGCTGGACCGTTGAAAGTCTGGCTGAACAATGCCATATGTCACGTTCCAAATTTGCACAATTGTTTACGCAAGTGGTCGGTGAAACGCCTTTGGCTTATCTGCAACAGCACAGGATGCGTCTGGCAGCACGTTATTTAAGAGATGGCTTAATGACCGTACAACAGATTGCGCATCGCGTAGGTTATTCTTCAGAAACTGCATTTAGTCAGAGCTTTAAAAAGCAGTTTGAACTTACTCCGAGCCAGTATCGTCAGCAGCATCAGGGTCAACAATAGCTGAGAAGATTATTTTACCAGTTCTAAAATGGCACTCACAGGATCTTCACTATTCCCTGAAAGTAGTTGCTTATGCATGGTCAGATGCTGCATCGCCTGAATCTGTGCTGCTTCAACATTCATTAACGCTTCAATTTCGGCAGCAAGATTCTCAGGGGTTGCTTCAGATTGAATCAGCTCCTGAATCACTTTCTTGCCCGCAATAATATTTGGCAATGAATAGTACTGAATTTTCACCAGAAGTTTAACAATACGATAAGTCAGCCAATGTAACTTATAGAAAGTCACCATTGGACGATGTAACAACATTGCTTCCAGAGTTGCTGTTCCCGATGCCAAAGCGACGATATCTGCTGCATTCATGACCTGACGACCGATTTTGGAATCGCTACCGGTATTTTCCATCAGACGAATTTGGGTCTGTAAGCTTTCTGGATAAGTTTGCAGCAAGGCTTGAATTTGCTGCTTACGTGCATCATTGATGGCAGGAATCAGGAAGATATATTCAGGATGTTTTTGTTGCAAAATTTGTGCAGTATCCAGCACCAATGGCCCAAGACGTTCAATTTCTCCACGCCGGCTGCCTGGCAGCAAGGCAATATATTTCTGGGCAGGATCGAGTCCCAGCTCCTGCTTTGCTTCAGCCAGTGGATTCTGTATCGGCAATTGACTCGCTAATGGATGACCGACAAATGCAGCGGGTACCTGCCATTTTTGATAAAAGACTTTTTCAAATGGAAATAAACACAGTACCAGATCGATACTGGCTTTAATGCCATGTACACGTCCCTGACGCCACGCCCAGACGGATGGGCTGACATATTGAACGGTTTTGATCGGCAACTGTCGTTGCTTGATGCTCTTGGACAAACGCAGGTTAAAATCTGGTGCATCAATGCCGATAAATACATCGACTGGATCTTTCGTCCAGGTCTCCACCAGTCCATCACGTACAGCAAACAGCTTACGGATATCTTTCAAGACTTCGACAATACCCATCACCGACAGAATATCCATTGGATAATAGCTTTTAAAACCTTCTGCAATCATCTGTGGACCACCTATGCCCTCAAATTCAGCATCAATCCCCTGCTCACGAAAACGACGAATCAGACTGGCACCTAAGGTATCTCCCGATACTTCACCCACGACGATTCCAATTTTAAGCTTCCGTTTTTGCAAGATGTGATCCTCAGAGAATTGCTGTCAGCATATTAGCATAAGACGAAAAATTTAAGGCTGAACTTGATTCTGATCTGCATGAATTGGTTTAAAAATGATGAATCTAAGAATTTAAAGCGCTACATCTACAAATATAATGATGACTACAGGGATTTTCTGAATTCACTTTAGATAAGAATGACCAGGATCACCATGACTACAAATATGCTCAATTGAAAAATGATATAAAGAATGATCTACCAAACTTCTAATTTCCCTTATCACGACCAGCCTATTTTTAAATCAAATAAATTTGCTTATTTTAATAAAGAAGAAATTTTATACTATTAATTATATTTCATGAATTCAATTCCATTTATCTTCCTCGTATTTCCTAACTATAAGAAAATTCTTTAGAAAGCTTACCGGACTTATCCTTTAGACCAGTTTTTTCGATAATAAAACACCTCATTAATCACTTGCTTTATCTTATTTTGGAATAAGCAAATCATTAATCAAGACAACTACTTATCTTTAATAGTCATAAGATATGCTCGTTTTTTAATATTGGCATATATAGATGTTTGGTCCGATTGAGTTTATTTTAGCAGGTGTGTTAGTTGGTTTCTGTGTAGGGATTACTGGTGTCGGCGGTGGTTCACTGATGACCCCTATTTTAATCAGCCTATTCCGGATTGAACCGCACATTGCAATCGGTACTGACCTTCTATATGCTGCAATCTCTAAATTCTGCGGTTCTTTTGTCCATGCAAAAAAATGAATATTATCTGGCCCATTGTGATCTGGCTGGCAATCGGCAGTATTCCTGCCTCATTTGCAACCCATTGGGTACTTGAGAACTATCTCAGTCAATCTACCCACTATAAAGCAGTACTCACCATGGTACTCGGTTTTATGCTAACGCTGACCGGTATTTCTATTGTATTCCGCGCTTCAATTGAGAAGTTCTTTAATAAATACCGTAAACAAGAACTGCCAGATATGACCCAGGATCTGGAAAAGGTCGATTTTAAATCTGGCAAAAAACGCGCCCTGATTATCATCATGGGAATCGTGCTTGGTGTTTTTGTGACCTTGTCTTCAGTGGGTGCAGGGGCATTCGGTATTATGGCATTGATTCTAATGTTCCCGAATTTGCCGATGATTCGTATTATCGGTTCTGACGTGGTGCATGCCGTACTTCTAACTTTAGTCGCAGGCTTGGGCCATATGAGCGCAGGTAATGTAGACTTTGCTTTGTTAGGCTGGTTACTGGTGGGTTCTATTCCTGCAATCGTGATCGGCACATTGATCAGTTCACGTATGCCTGAGAAAATTATCCGTAAAATTCTGGGTGTTACCCTGTTCTGTCTGGGTGTGAACTTTATGCTCAATCCAGTCAAATCCAAACCTGCCCAACCAGCTCAACCCGAGTTGGTCACCGAAGCAGAAAAATCTCAGGCCGTTTAAACTAAACCTCAGATTCATCACTTTTTTTTCAAAGATTTATTCATCTTTTTTATAACAAAGTGACGCATCATTCATGTTATATTCGGGATATTAAACAACCTTTTGTATGATCGAACCAGTGACGGCAATGAATACACTACAGTCAAATCCTATTTCACAATCAGATATTGATGATGTGAATATCCAAAGCATGATTCCTCTTGTAACTCCAGCACAATTAAAGACTGAGTTGCCTTTGACTGAGAATGCTTATCAAACCGTACTGAAAGGTCGTGAAACGATTCGCAATATTCTGGATGGCAACGATAAACGTCTTTTTGTCGTGATTGGTCCATGTTCAATTCATGACCCCGAAGCTGCCAAAGAATATGCTGAGCGCCTGAAAGTGCTGAGCGAAAAAGTAAAAGACAGCCTGTATCTGGTAATGCGTGTGTATTTTGAAAAACCACGTACTACCATTGGCTGGAAAGGTCTGATCAATGACCCGGACATGAATGACTCGTTCAATATTGAAAAAGGTCTACGCATTGGCCGTAAGCTTTTACTTGAGCTGAATGAAAAAGGTCTGCCATGTGCAACCGAAGCACTTGATCCAAACTCACCACAGTATTATCAGGATTTAATTTCATGGTCAGCGATTGGTGCACGTACTACCGAAAGCCAGACTCACCGTGAAATGTCATCTGGCCTGTCTTCACCAGTAGGTTTCAAAAACGGTACTGATGGCGGCCTGACTGTTGCAACCAATGCCATGCAATCCGTGAAACACGGTCATAGCTTCCTCGGTCTGAACGATCAAGGTCAGGTTGCAGTCATTCGTACTTCTGGTAACCCATATGCTCATGTGGTACTTCGTGGTGGCAATGGCAAACCGAACTATGATGCAGGTTCTGTTGCAGAAGCTGAGACTGCTTTGGCAAAAAGCGAAAGTTAGTACCAAAAGCGAAAGTTAGTACCAAAATCATGATTGACACCAGTCATGCAAACTCAAATAAAGACCCGTACTTACAACCATTAGTGCTAAAAAACATCACTGAACAAATTATTGATGGAAATAAATCAATTGTTGGTATTATGGTAGAAAGTCATCTTAAAGGTGGTCGTCAGGATATCCCGGCTAACCTTTGTGATCTGGAATACGGCAAATCAGTGACTGATGGCTGTATCGACTGGGAAACGACTGAAAAGGCATTACTTGATATGCATGAGGCGTTAAAGGACGTTTTACCAAATCGCTAAGCGATTGATCAAAGCGCCATCGTAAGATGGCGTTTGCATTTCTACATAAGGAAAATGATCTGATGAATGAAATTGAAACTGCACTCTGTCAAATTAATAATTTTCAATTCATCCATGAGCACCTGTTTACTTCAGGCCAGCCAACAGCAGAACAGCTTAAGCTAATAAAGGAATACGGGATCTCGACCGTTATCAATGTAGCTTTGAGCGATGCAGAGCCTCACCTGGACCATGAAGATAAAATCTGTCTGGAGCTTGGTCTCAACTATATCCAGCTGCCAATTTCCTGGGAAATGCCATCCGATGATCAATGCTTGCTAGTGCTGGACATGATTGATCATCTAGTCAAGCAACAAGCCGTTTGGGTACATTGCAACCAGAACTTCCATGTCAGCAGCCTGATGTATTTATATCGCCAATACTATATGGATATGGATCTACCGACGGCGCAAGCAAGTCTGCATCAGGTTTGGGAACCGAATGACACCTGGACGGGTCTATTGCATGCTGTTGCCTTACAGCTACAAGGCCGTAAAGCAACTGAAGAACTTAAACTGGCAATGATTAATCCTGATCACTTTGCATGAGCGATCAGGACCGTCGCCATAGACAGAATGCCTTCCTGACGCCCGGTAAAGCCCAGCTTTTCTGTTGTCGTCGCCTTAACGCTAATCTGGGTTACATCTACTTCTAGTACATCTGCAATGCTTTGACGCATTTCCAGATTATGCTTTGCCAGTTTTGGACGTTCACAGGCCACAGTAATATCTGCATTATTCAATACATAACCACGATCCAAGATTAGCTGATACACGTGCTTCAACAATACACGACTGTCAGCACCTTTAAAGTTAGGATCCGTATCTGGAAAATGCTGACCGATATCTCCCAGCGCCAATGCACCTAATAAAGCATCACATAATGCATGTAATACAACGTCACCATCCGAGTGTGCTTTGAGGCCATGGGTATGTGGGATTTTCACGCCTGCCAGTGTGACAAAATCACCTTCTTCGAATGCATGCACATCCAGCCCCTGACCAATTCGAATTTGTGCAACCACTGTTTTCATCCTTAGAAATAACCAATTGAAATCTTGTACACTTCGTTTCTATTTCGCTATAGTTAGACCAAGCGTAACACAGTGAAAGTATAAGCGATCATGCTGCTGAAAACTGATATAAAAATGATGAAACTTCTGGGTCTCATGCTGGGTTTGAGCACTTTGGCAACAGGTGCTGCAGCATCCGTACGTCCGCTAGAATGTTCAGATAGCTCACAAGCCAGTAAAGCAACTTCGACGCTGTGTTCCGTGCCTCTGGCTGAATTTAGAAAAAATCTGGCGAGCCAGTATCTCACGGCCTACCTGATTACTGATGCACCTTTAAGTATTATTCAGGATACGCATCAATTATGGCTAAACCGCTTACAACAGTGCAAAACACTAGATTGTTATAAACAGCAGTTTGATGTGCGTCTAGATGATCTGAATATCTTTATTTCTTTGAATCAAAGCCTGACCCAGCATTATTTAAAATTTGAACAGGGCCAGATTGCCAAACAGCCAGTACACCTGAAAATCCATCAGCTCAGTAAAGACCGCATCAAGATCGAAGGTATTGCCTATCGCAGTCCTAAAAACCGTATAGATACTCAAACTATCCCTTTTTTAGCTTATACCACTCCTGAAGCTAAAACTGAAATCACTGATAACGAAAACGACTGTAAGTATGAATTCCACTATACCAAGGCCCTTCTTTCGGTAAAAACCCAGCAGAAAGGCTGTGAACGCTTTAGCGGTGTCTATCGCCTATATGACTAAAACTCATTCAATTAAGAAAAGATCATCCGAGGATGATCTTTTTTGTTTTAAGCTACAGGATAGGTTTGAGCCACCTGCTGGCTGATCATTGCTGCTGTCGCAGCAGAGAGCGTCCAGCCTAAATGTCCATGTCCGGTATTATAAAACACCCGCTTGTGTTTTCCTTGACGCACGACTGGCATCATATTCGGCATCATTGGCCTTAATCCGGTCCAGGGAATCACATATTCAGTGGAAATATCAAAATTACGATGCGTCCAGTCAATTAAAGGCTGAATCCGGTCAGCACGAATGTCGCGGTTATAACCATTAAACTCTGCCGTACCTGCAATACGCAGTCGGTCTTTACCCAATCGGGAGAGCACAATTTTAGCGCTTTCATCCAGCAGGCTGACCCACGGCGCATTTTGCTGACTTTGTTCATCGTTAAGCTGTACGGTAATTGAATATCCCTTCACCGGATAGACATTGACCCGGTCACCCAACAGATAAGACAGTTGATAACTACCCACACCGGCACAGACCACGATGGCATCAGCTTTCAGTTCCAGTCGTTCTTGCGGATTGGTATTGGAATTTTCACTGCTCGGCATATAACTGATCCGGATATAATCATCCTTCTGCTCTATTGCCTGTACATTCTGACCAAACAGGAAAAGTACACCTTTGTCTGCACAAGCCTTGGCCAGACCTGTAGTAAATTTATGAATATCCCCGGTAGCATCGCTACGGCTAAAGAAGCCGGCATAATAATCACCGGTTAAAGTGGGTTCAATCTGTTTAATTTCTTCATTGGAAATCGCATTGCGTTCCAGCCCGCCACTGCAAAGCAGATCATTGACCTTCATCGCGACCTTATAATCCTGCTCGGTATGATAAAAATGCAAGATTCCCCTTTTTTCCAGATCAAACTCAATCTGTTCTGTTTCAGCAATTTCAAATAAACGTTTACGGGCCAATAACGCCATTTTTACCGTTTCCCGGGTATTGGTTTCGTAATGACGAATATTCCCCATAAATTCCATTAGCCAGCTGTATTTATGCATACTAAAAGACGGGTTGAGCAGTAATGGGGCAGTTTTTTGCGACATCCATTTCAGGCCTTTCAGTACCGTTGCTTTTTGGTTCCAGACTTCTGCATTACAGGCGGAAAGTTGCCCGCCATTGGCATACGAGGTTTCCATGGCAGGGTAAAGATGCTGGTCGACTACAGTGACCTGATACCCTAATAAAGCCAGTTCATAAGCAGTGGTTACGCCGGTAATCCCGGCGCCAATGACAATTACATGACGCATAGACATCTCCTTTTTTATTATGATGTCTGCCCCATCTGTCATTTTTACCTGAGAGCTTTGATTTCAGTATTGGAGATCAATACCTTAACCTTCCCCTTCGGTGAGTGATTCAACACTTCTCTCCAGAGTTTTGCATTATTACAGTCCTTCTGCCTGAGAGTTTCCGGGGTCGTTGCTCCTTCGGCGAATGCGGGTGCATTTCTCTCCTGCAATAATGTGCATATGTATTGTTTTGCAATTTATATACCATGCTATAGCGCTTAATAAAAAATTACTGTGCAAAGTTGTAAAGACACAGTAATTAGCAAGGCTACGTTAGCCTCGCTTAGCTATAAAATGAAATCTAAATGAAGGTGCAGATATTTGATTAGATTTTTGAAACAGAATTATAAGTTAATTAAAAATTTTAATTTGCTTAGGCTATTTTAAGTAAAAAATTTCTCTATTGGATTCTTTCAACTCAGATGATAAAAGTTAAGAATAATGGCAAGGTTAATCCTGCAGCCAGGGTCTGCACACTAATAACTTTCGCCATGAGTTCACTGTCTCCACCCAGAACTTTGGTCAATACATATGAAGCAGAAGCGGTTGGTAATGCGAAAAACAATACCAGCACTTGAGTCGTCAGCGTGGAAATTCCCAGTATCTTGCATACCCCCAAGCCAAGCAATGGCATGCAGATCATACGCCCAGTTGTGTTCCAGACAATGCGCCATAAATCCAGATTAATTTGCCCAAACTTTAATGCTGCCCCGACACACATCAAACCTAAAGGCAAACTGCATGCTGCCATTTGTTTCAATAACTGGTTCATCCCCTGCCATATCCCCAATCCGGACAGATTATAAAGCCCACCCACCAGACAGCCTAAAATCAGTGGATTTTTCGCGAGGGATATGAAAATTTTTCCAAACTGCATATCAGCCGGTTTAGTAAATGCCAGCACAGAAACGGTATTTACGACTGGAATAAAGAACACCATAATGACGGCAAATACTGTCATCCCTGCCTGACCAAATAAGGTGCTGACCGCAGCAATACCAATATAGGTATTAAAGCGCAGTATGCTTTGTATATAGACCCCAAATCGGGCAAAGTTAATCCGGTATATCGCTTTTAGACTGTACAGCACTGCACAAACCAGTACAGTAATAATTGAAATAACCAGCACCACATCCTGAATAATATCTATCTGAATCTGAGCAGTAGCCAGATTCAGGAATAGCATGATTGGAAATAGTACATAGTAGTTTAGCTTTTCTGCCCCCCGCCAAAATCCGTCTTCTAACCATTTCCTTTGTTTTAATGCATAACCGAGGGTAATTAGGGCAATCAGTGGAAACAGGACGCTGAAGATAGTATGAAGCATTGAGCCACTCGTAACATGCAATTTTGTGGCAATCAAACCCAATTGCCTGTCAATTATTAAGGATACAACAACCGAAGAGTTTCAAGAGAAAAAGTATTAGAAAAATCAATGGATAATAAGTAAGAGAAAGTCTCTCATGCGTTTTAATGAATAATAAACCAATTAAGTCCAGCTTTCTTCTTTTGCAATATTTAACACCTCCTCTTTAAGCTTTTCCTAACTCATTAAAAATTTTTGAATCATTTTTTGGATGAGTTTTCGAATTTCATTTTTAATAAACCTAAACTTCTTAAAAGCATAGGAAAAATAAGTTTCTCTCCGCCTAAATCATCTATTGCCTTTGCAGATCATAAAAAAGTCAGACCGAAGTCTGACTTTTTGGATTCACTTCAGATCAGAAGCGAATTATTTCGGTTCAATTGGTGCAAACGGCGCAACAACATCGGCATTTTGTGCACGATGACGCATAAAGTGATCCATCAATACAATCGCCAGCATTGCTTCAGCAATTGGCGTCGCACGTACACCCACACAAGGATCATGACGGCCTTTGGTCAACACGTCAGTATCTTCACGATTGATGGTGATGGTTTTACCTGGAGTCGTGATTGAAGCGGTTGGTTTTAGTGCAATCGATACGCGAATGTCCTGACCGCTAGAAATCCCACCCAAAATACCGCCGGCATGATTTGCCAGGAAACCATCCGTCGTTAATTCATCACGCGTTTCATGACCAAACTGCTCAGCAACGCCAAAACCATCACCAATCTCAACACCTTTAACGGCGTTAATCGACATCATGGCATGGGCAATATCGGCATCCAGACGATCGAATACTGGCTCACCCCAGCCTACTGGGACTTTAGAGGCAATAATTTCAAGGCGCGCGCCACAACTGGTGCCTTGTTCACGCAACGACGTGACCAGTGCCTCAAAACGTGGAACGGCATCAACATCACCACAGAAGAACGGATTATTTGGAACTTCATTCCAGTCCAGTTTCTCGGCTTTTTCAGTGCCAATCTGGGTGACATGACCGCGGATTTCAATACCGAACTTCTCAAACAGGAATTTCTTGGCAATCGCACCCGCTGCCACCCGCATTGCAGTTTCACGTGCACTTGAACGGCCACCGCCACGATAATCACGGAAACCATACTTCTGGGTATAGGTATAGTCTGCATGACCCGGGCGGAAAGTCTGCGCAATATTGCCATAGTCTTTCGATTTCTGGTCAGTATTGCGGATTAAAAGACCGATTGAAGTGCCGGTGGTTTTACCCTCAAATACACCAGAAATAATTTCCACTTCATCCGGCTCTTTACGCTGCGTTGCAAATTTCGATGTACCCGGCTTGCGGCGGTCCAGATCCTGTTGCAAATCAACTTCAGACAGTTCAATTCCTGGTGGAACCCCATCAACGATCGCCATCAGGCCAACACCATGAGATTCACCACAAGTCGTTACACGGAAGAGTTGCCCTATACTATTACCTGCCATGTGAACGACTCCTTATGCATTAACAGATTGAATAAATAAATCGCGATATTGACGGCATTGGGCTGCAGTCAATGCGAAAATACCTGAACCACCACGCTGGAACTGCAACCAGTGGAAATCAACTTTATTGAAGTTTTGCTTCATTGCCCATTCAGAGTTACCGACTTCAATTACAATCAAACCATCTTCAGTCAGGTAATCAGCCGCTTGAGCCAGCATTTTACGTACCAAATCCAAACCATCCTGACCTGCAGCCAAAGCCATTTCAGGTTCGTAGTGGAATTCGTCTGGTAAATCTGCCATGTCTTCTGCATCCACATACGGTGGATTCGACACGATTAGATCATACTGATTTTCAGCAGGAATTTTTGCGAACAGGTCCGATTCAAGCAATGCCACTTGATACTGCTTGTTATGGTGTTCACAGTTGATCTGCGCTACTTCTAAAGCCTCTTTAGACAGATCGGTTGCATCCACTTCAGAATCTGGAAAAGCGTATGCCAATGCAATCGCAATACAGCCTGAACCGGTGCACATGTCCAGAATACGTTGTGGTGTTTTTGGATTCGGATTTTCTGGCAGGTTATTTACCGCTGCACCCATTTCACCATTTTCGCCCAGGCAATATGGTGCAAAACGGTTTTCAATCAGCTCAACGATTGGTGAACGTGGAATCAGTACACGCTCATCCACATAGAATGGCTTACCAAAGAAATAAGCCAGATTTAATAGATAAGATGTCGGCATTCTTTCATTGATACGACGTCCTAACAGATTCAAAAACTCTTCTTTTTCGCTTGGAAGCAGTTTTGAATCCAGAATTTCTGGATCAGCATTCCAGTCCAGAGAAAGGGTTTGTAAAACCAGTGCTGAACTTTCAGCAAAATAATCTTCTGTGCCTTGGCCCAAGTGCGCATCGTATTGACGTAATGCTGTAACACCAAAACGGATAAAATCACGAATGGTTGTTAGATTTTCAGCGGCTTCCTGCAAATGTTCAGGGCTAATAGTCGGTCGATCCACTTAAGGCGTCTCCAGAGGTCATATTTTAAAACGCCTTATGATACCTTGTTTCGCCTGCTTTTATAATGCTAAAACCATGAAAAATACGAAAACAGCACGACTCCACTCTGGCTGAATCCGGTTTTAGAAGCCTGTTATTTGATGATGAGAATGGTCGACAATAGATCGCTTTAATCCGCATTTGAATGCTTTAAAGTATGAGAGATAAATCGAACGTTTTATGAAGTAGGTGATAAATAATACTGACTCACCTATTCAGCGCTTCTGTCCAGTTTTAATAAATCTCAAATTCTCGCCATAATTTAAAAAGTATAACAAACTTCTCTGTACACGACAAATTTCACAGAACCCTTATCCTATCAGGGTTCTGCCTTCTTAAAATTGCCAAAATTTCCTTAAACTCTTCTTTTT